>JACQDI010000373.1 GCA_016201195.1 Acidobacteriota bacterium
AGCACCTGGCGCGAGTAGATGGCGATGGGCCGGCGCAGCCGCAGGCAGGCCCTTGCGCCGCTCGACGCCACCAGCACCGCCCGGTCCACGAAGCGCTTCGGCGCTTCGCCCGACGCCAGGAACGGATATTGCTCCAGCGCCTTGGCGGTCAGGGCCCCGCCACAGGGCTTTTCCCAAGCCAGCTTTTCGTCGATGATGGTGACCGCGAGGCCGGCCCCGGCGAGCGATTCGCCGGCAAACGCGCCCGCGGGTCCGCCGCCGATGATGGCGATGTTCACTGCTTCTTCACCTGCGGATGGCCGGAGGGCAGCTCGGTGGCCGCGGGCGGGGTGGCTGAGCCTGTGGGCGGATGGCCGCCGGGCAAGTCCGAAGCTCCCTCGATGGGAGGCATGCCGGCGCCGTGCCCGCCGCTTTGCGGCTCCACCTCCCACTTGCCGCCTCGCCGCTTCAGGTTGTAGTGCATCGACATTGTGGCCTTGCTATCTCTCTTGGCGCGGAAGGTCACCTCCGCCTCGGCCTTTTCGTCGCGGACCTGCACACTGGTCACCGTCAGGTCCATACCCTGCATGTTCAGGTTGGGGCGCGAGGCGAGGTAGCGCTCGACCGCTTGGCGGACAGCGGCCTCATTCTGGGTTCGGCGATTGCACGCCACGCCGACGGCAAGCGCCAGCGCCAGGCAGGCGAGGAGGCGTTTTTTCATGGTTCTCTTATTATCCCTGATTGGAGGCGGGCTGGAGTGGGCCGCAATCGATTACACTGGAATCTCTATGCTCGACCTCGCCTTTCTTCGCAACAACCTGGAAGCGGTGGAGGCACGACTGGCCCTGCGCGGGGGTGACAACCCATTGGCGGGCTTTCGCGAGCTCGACCGGCAGCGCCGCGCGGCCATCACCGAGGTCGAGCGGCTCAAGGCCCAGCGCAACGCCGGCAGCGAGGAGATCGGCCGTCTCCGCCGGGCCGGCCAGGATACCGCCGCGCAGCAGGCCCGCCTGCGCGAGCTAGGCGAGCAGATCAAGACCCTCGAGGAAGCCGCCAAGCAGCACGACGCGGCTCTGGACGAGATCCTGCGCACAACCCCTAACGTGCCTCATGAGTCGGCGCCCGCCGGCGCCGGGCCCGAGCAGAACGTCGAAGTGCGCCGCTGGGGCAAGCCGCGGGAGATGCACTTCACCCCGCAGGCCCACTGGGACCTGGGGCCCTCGCTCGGCATCCTCGACTTCGACCGCGCCGCCAAAATCACCGGTGCGCGCTTCGCCGTCTACTGGGACCTGGGCGCGAAGCTCGAGCGGGCGCTCATGAATCTTATGCTCGACGTGCATACCCGCGAGCACGGCTACACCGAGGTGCTGCCGCCGTTCCTGATCAACTCGGCGAGCCTGTTTGGCACCGGCCAGTTGCCCAAGTTTGCCGAGGACCTGTTCAAGTGCGAGGGCCACGATTTCTGGCTGGCGCCCACGGCCGAGGTGCCGGTGACCAATCTCTTCCGCAAGGAGACGATCCCCGCCGAGCGGCTGCCCATCAAGATCGCCGCCTTCACGCCCTGCTTCCGCAGCGAGGCCGGTTCTTACGGGCGCGACGTACGCGGGATCATCCGCCAGCACCAGTTCCAAAAAGTGGAGCTGGTCAAGTTCGCCCGGCCCGACCAGAGCTACCAGGAGCTGGAATCACTCACCGCCGACGCCGAGGACATCTTGCAACGCCTGGACCTGCCCTACCGCACGGTGGTGCTGTGCACTGGTGATATGGGATTCTCCAGCGCCAAAACCTACGACATCGAGGTCTGGCTGCCCGGGCTGAACGAGTTCAAGGAGATCTCTTCGTGCAGCAACTTCGAGGCTTTTCAGGCCCGCCGCGCCGAGATCCGCTACAAGCCTGACGCCCGCGGCAAGTCGGATTTCGTCCACACCCTGAACGGCAGCGGCCTGGCCATCGGCCGGGCCTGGGTGGCCATCGTCGAGAACTACCAGCAACCCGACGGCAGCGTGGTGGTCCCGGACGCCCTGCGGCCCTACCTGAACGCCGAGCGCATTAGCGCCGAGGGGCGCGCTATTTGAGCTTGGAATAATCGGTTGGCGTCATAAACACCGATACCACCTTGTCGACGATCTTGCCGTCCTTCTCGGATTCGGCCTGCACCTTCTTCCATTCCGGGTCGGCGCGGAACGCGTCCCAGGACTTCTTCGCCGCCTCCCGGCTCTTATGGGAAATGATGTAGATGAGCGTGTTCTTGGAGGCCGGCTCGTCCTGCGGCACCCAGTAGCCGACGTTGGTCATACC
>JACQDI010000399.1 GCA_016201195.1 Acidobacteriota bacterium
GACAACGTGATCGACAACCACTACCTCCACCCCTACCACCGGTTCGAGAAGGAGCTGTTCGCCCTGCTCGAAGAGCGCGGCTTCGATTACCGCAACTCGAACCGCATCGGCGAATACACCATCTCCTACAGTGTCGACGACCACCGCACACGCCAGAACCTGGGCGAGTGGGTGCCCGCGTTCTGCTTTCCTTTCATCCGCTGGTCGCTGCGCCACCACGGCGGCAAGTGCCCGCTGAAAATCGACTGGTTCGCCACCCGCGGCCTGCGCTGCGAGGATCCTGTGGTGATCCACGATGTGCGGGAAGGCCGCGCCGTGCCGTTATCGGACCACGACGCCATCGGTGTCGACGTCGTGGTTCCGGCACGAGTGTAGGGCGTCCTCCTTCATAGGTGTTAACTTTCGCTGTTAGGGCTAGGACATGGGAAGAAGAAGACCGAGTAGAGGACTCGGCCGATGAGCCGGCATTGGAGCGATGCGGCCCATTCCGCGATAGACTGAACATATCGATCGCCGCGCGGTGCCACTATCGGACCCTGCGGCGCCAGGTGTGCTAGCCTGTCCATCCACCGATGCGGCTCTAGTTTTGGCAAGCCGAGAATACCGCTGCGCTGACCGCCGCAACGATTGGCGCAGAGGGGCGGAATAGGTTGTCTCTTCAGATTGCGGTCGATCAGCCTGTTCCAGGAAGGAGAGTTTCAGGCCACGGACAGTTCACTGCCTCAGCGCCTGCTCCACGCTCTGCGTAATCTGAAACAACGTGCTCAGCCGCGTCAGCTCCAGCATATGGCGCGCCTGCTGGTTCAGCCCGCTCAGGATGAAGCGCGCTCTCTTCTCCGTGGCAGCTTGCAAGCCTTCGATGAAGCTCGAAACGCCGGAGCTGTCGATGTGATGGGCTCTTTCAAGATCGACAATCACGCGCTCCTGGCCGCGCCTTTCGAACAGAGCCAGAATGGCCGCCCGCAGCTTAGGCGAGGTCTTCCAATTGATATCGCCTTCCACGTGCACTACCGAACAGCCGCCCCAACGAATAATGTCGATCTCCAGCTCCTTGTCTTTGGTCATGGCAGTAAGACCTCACACCCTGCCAATGAGCACGTTGCCCGCCATGCCGTAAGTAGTTGAAAAAGTGAAGCGTTACTGTGCGTGTACGCGGCAACTTTTACCCGGCGCGTCCTACCTCTTCTGGCGGGCCGGGGAAGGCCCGCCCGCGAAAGCGATCGACGTGACCGGGTGGATCTCCCAGAGCGTCGCCGCGAGCGGAGCCTGCACTGGTACATTCGCGACCGCGTCATTCAGCAGGCGGTACCGCTGTGAAGGACGACAACCTCTGCCGAGTGCTATGATACGAGCATGGTCAAAAGAGCCGTAAAGCCGGCTAGAAAAGCGCTCGGATCCCGTCCGGCCCCGAGCAAGGGCACGTCTCTTCGTCGTAAGCGGGCGCATCTAACCGAAGACGAAGCTCTTGCCCGGCTCGCCCTGGCGCGGATGCATGAGAAAGAGCACAGCCTGGATGAGGTGATGCGCCGGGCCGGATATGCGCTGGACCGTCACGTTTAAGGACTCCGCGCAGCGTGAGTTCCTCGATCTTCCGGAAAGAATCCGATCTCAAATCGCAAGAAAGATTGCCCGGCTCGAACAAGGGCCATTCACCGGCAAACTGGAAAAAGCTTGAAGGCTACCAAGATCTGTATCGCATCCGCTCGGGTGATTATCGCATCGTCTACCAGATCGAACGGTCGGAGCGTTTGATCCGGATTCTCGCTATCTGCGACAGGAAGAACCTTCATCGCCGGCTGGTCCTGTAGCCGAGCAGCCATCCTCACCCTCCGCCGGCCACATACCACACGCCGTCTTTCGGTATACTGAAACTCGATGGCCGCTGCCCCGTTCGTTCACCTGCATTGTCACACCGACTACTCCCTGCTCGACGGAGCGTGCGAGATCTCGCAGCTCATGGACGTGGTCGAGAAGCAGGGTATGCCGGCGGTGGCCATGACCGACCACGGGAACCTGTTCGGGGCGGTACAGTTTTACAGCGAGGCCAACGCCCGCGGCATCCATCCGGTGATCGGGTGCGAGGTTTACGTTTCGCAACAGAGCCGGACCATCCAGAGCGAATCCAACCGCTATCATCACTTGGTCCTGCTGTGCGAGAACCTGGAAGGCTACCGGAACTTGATCAAGCTGGTGTCGAGCGGCTTCCTGGAGGGGTTCTACTACAAGCCGCGCATCGACAAGGAGCTGCTCGCCGCCCACACCAAGGGGCTGATCGCCATGTCCGCCTGCCTGCGCGGCGAGATCAACGAGACCTTGCTCGAAAAAGATTACCAGGACGGCCAGCGCCTCGCTTACACTTTCCTCGACATTTTCGGCAAGGGCAACTTCTTCCTCGAGGTGCAGGACCACGGCCTCGAGCAGGACCGCAAAGTGCTGCCTCAGCTCTATCGCCTGTCGCAGCAGACCGGCATCCCGCTCGTGGCCACTAACGATTCCCACTACCTGCGGCGCGACGACGCCCGCGCCCACGAAGTGCTGCTGTGCATCCAGACCGGCAAAACCATGTCCGACGCCGGGCGCATGAAGTGGGCCACCCCGGACTTCTACCTCAAGTCGCGCGAGGAAATGCTGCGGCTCTTTGCGGAGTGCGAGGACGCCCTCGACGGCACCTGGGAGATCGCCCAGCGCTGCCAGTTGAAGCTGGAAAAGGTCCAGGAACCTTTCCCGCATTTTGACGTCCCCGCCGGGCACACCACGGATACCTACTTCGAGTTCGTCGCCCGGGAGGGATTTGAGAGACGGCGACCGCGTCTGGAAGCGCTCCGCGCCCAGGGCCGCCTGAAGCACGATCTGCCTGCATACGTGGAGCGGCTGGACAGCGAAATCCGCATGATCCAGCAGATGCAGTTTTCCGGCTATTTCCTTATAGTGTGGGATTTTATCCGCTTCGCCAGGTCGCGGAATATCCCCGTTGGGCCGGGGCGCGGCTCGGCCGCCGGGTCGCTCGTCAGCTACGCCATGCAGATCACCGATCTGGACCCGCTCCAGTACGGCCTGCTGTTCGAGCGGTTCCTGAACCCGGAGCGCATTTCGCTGCCGGACATCGACATCGACTTCTGCATGAACCGCCGGGGCGAGGTGATCCAGTACGTCACGGAGAAATACGGCCGCGAGCGGGTGGCGCAGATCATCACCTTCAACACCCTGGGCGCCAAGGCGGCGATCAAGGACGTGGGGCGCGCGCTCGACATGTCCTACGTCGAAGTCGACCGGCTGACCAAGCTCGTCCCCAACGTGCTCAACATCAAGCTGAAGAAGGCGCTGGAGATGGAGCCGCGCCTCCAGGAAGCGATCGCCAAAGAACCCCGAGTGGCCGAGCTGATGCAGATTGCCCAGCGCCTCGAAGGCGTTGCCCGCAACGCTTCCGTGCACGCCGCCGGGGTGGTCATCGCGCCGCAGCCGCTCGACGAGCTGGTTCCGCTCTACAAGACGAACCGCGATGAAATCGTCACTCAGTACGACATGAATGGCCTCGAGAAGCTCCAGTTGCTGAAGATGGACTTCCTGGGCCTGACCACGCTCACCGTGGTCGACGACGCGCTGAAGCTGATCGGAGCGGGGCTAAGAGGGCGCCCCGGCGAAAAGATCGTGCTCGAAGAGCTGCCGCTCGACGACGCCGAAACCTACGCCCTGTTCTCCCGCGGCCTCACCAGCGGCGTGTTCCAGTTTGAAAGCGAGGGGATGCGCGACATCCTGCGGCGCTACCAGCCCACGCGCCTGGAGGACCTCACGGCTCTCAATGCCCTGTATCGCCCCGGTCCCATCCAGGGCGGCATGATCACCGACTTTATCGACCGCAAACATGGCCGCCGTCCCGTCACTTATGACCTTCCGGAACTCCAGCAGATCCTGGCTGAGACCTACGTCGTGATCGTCTACCAGGAACAGGTGATGCAGA
>JACQDI010000400.1 GCA_016201195.1 Acidobacteriota bacterium
TGTTCGCCGCCGCCGCATCGGGGGAGTCGCAGTCGAGCACGGTCGGCCGCAAATACCCGCAGCGCTGCTTCTCCACCAGCCGCGGTCCAAACCGCTGGGTCGCATGCTGCACACCCGGCTCCCCGAGCAACGCCGCAATGGCATTCCAGATCGCCTTGGCCGCACCCGGCACCGTGAACGCCGCCAGCATCGACTCCGGATCCTGCGGGGGCCGGGGTTCGACCCCCCCGATGCGCTCGGCCACCGCCTCCGCGATCTCCTGGGTGTGCCGCGACGCCCAGATCCCCGAGCAATTGATGCACCCCCGGCCGCTGTTGAGGAACACGCTGTCGACCATCACGTCCAGGTACCGCTCCCAGTGGTCCACCACGTCGTCGCCCAGCAGGATCTTGCTGAACCCGGGCCCGTGTACCTGCACCCGCGGGTCGCCCTTATAACGCTCCACCGTGGCCGTGCCTCCGAAGATCATGCTGCGCCCGCACCGCCGCACCACCTCCGCTCCGATGTCCCCCAACCCTGGATACACCGAGATCGCCTCGCGCGGCACGCCTGCTTCGTAGAAGGCCGCGGTCATGCGGTAGGGGGTCCAGGGCTCCTGCGGGCCGGGCTTCAGCAGCAACCCGACCTGCATCGGAATCACCGGCAGCCACAGCGTGTGCACGCCGGGCGAGTTCGACGGCAACACCAGCCCCACCACCGGGGCCTGCGCCTGGTAGCTGACCATCACCCCGCGAGACTCGAAGCCGAAACCGCGCGTGAGGATCTTCAGGTCGAGGCCGCGCGTCAGCGCGTCCAGGATCTGGTCCATGTTCGACAACACGAAGTGGTTCTTCTTCATGTTGGCCTTGCACATGTGCTCAGGCAGGCCGGTGGAGGCCGACTGCTGGCGGGCGAAGTCGTCGGGAGTCTGCTCGCCGTCGCCCATGGGAAGAGTGGCGCTCAGGTAGAGGTCCGCGGCCTTCTTCATCATCCCGATCAGCTCGGGGATGGGGATCTCGGCAAGCACCTGCCGCGCGCGCGGGGCGAGGCGCATGTCGCGGCCGAGCAGGCCGGTGTTGGCCTGGCTGACTTTAGCGAGGACCTCGCCGGTCATGAAATGGACGACGGTGTCCTGTTCGAGGCTTGTATACGGCCGGCCCCAGCGGAGGATTGGAAGATTTAGCATAGCGAGGCAACTCCAGATTTGATCAATACACCCCCACGGTGGTGGCGGCGCCGAGCTGGCGGAAGGGGCGCACGCCGCTCACGCCGTCCCATGGATATTTTTCGTAAGGCGGCTCTCGCTCGCCCTCGTCTCTCTCCAGGAAGCCTGGGATGAAGGTTTCCTTGGTGAGCGTGGTCAGCCGCACCCGTCCGGTTTGGCCGTAGCCGACGACCCGGTCATAGTCGCCGAAGGAGACGACCTCGATCGCCGCCCGCGGCAGTGGGGCGTAGTAGCTGATCTTGTAGCCGTCCTCCGGGGTGACGGGTTTCGAGCCGGCCAGGCCCATGAGCGTGTTGCCATAGGTCGGAGTCATATAGACCCCCTCGCCCAGCAGCTCCTCCATCGCGAACCGGGTGTACTGCGGGGTAAACTCGGTGCCACCGGCGAAGATGCCGGTGATACCTATCTGCCGGATGCTCGTGCCCTGGTTTTCCAGCTCCTCGGCGAGGGCCTCCAGCAGCTTCGGCGTGGTGAACAGGCAGCGGATGTTGTGCCCGGCGTTTAGGACCGTGACCGCCTGCTCGATCACGTGGGCCTTGTAAGCCTCGAGCTGATCGATCCGCCCCTGCTTGATGAGCTTGATCACCCAGCGCGGGTCGAGGTCGACGCAGAAGCAGACGCCGCCGCGGTACTGGCACAGGTGCTCCACCGCCAGCCGCAACCGGCGCGGGCCGGAGGGACCCAACATCAGCCAGTTGGCCCCGCGCGGGAAGTACTTGTCCGGCAGGGTTTCGCTGAACATTTCGTAATCGATGCGGAAGTCCTCGATCGCGATGCGGCTCTTGGGTACCCCGGTGGTGCCGCCGGTTTCGAAGATGTACACCGGCCGGCCGGCGAGGCCTTTCGGGACCCAGCGGCGAACCGGGCCGCCCCGGAGCCACTCGTCCTGGAACGGCGGGAATTTTCGTAAGTCCTCGAAGCAACGGATCTCCCGGCGGGGGTCCCAGCTTAACTTCGACGCAAACTCCAGCCAGAACGGGCACCCGGTCTCCGGGTTGAAATGCCACTGGATGACCTCCCCTACCTGCGCGTCCAGCCGCGCCTTGGCCTCCTGCACCCTGGTGGAAAGATCCACCGCGGGCATCACCTGACTCATGCCGTCGCTCCTGGTTGCTCGATTCGCAATAGACTAGAGTAGCCGACTGCCGGGTGGGGAGACAAGTTCGAGCCGGCGAACGCCGGGAACACGATCGACGCCCGCATCGAAAGATGCAATCCATTCCACGTCATGGTTGAACATGACCGCAGCATGCACGGCATCGCGGGCGGAGATGCCATCGAGGGAGACTGCCGGGCATTACGCCGAGATCCGGTAGAGCATGGCGTCACCCTCCCAGCCGTTGGGGAGGGCGAACAGGCGCGTCATGTGCAGGCAGATCTCTCGCGTCTGGCGGTCCTCACGGGCGTAGAAATTGGAGAGGGTCAGCAGGGGATCCTCACCCGAGCGCAGGTCGTCCACCACGCGAAGGCTGTCGCGGATGAGCCGCCCGGTGTCTCGATCCACTTCGCCCACACAAAAGGGATAGCGGGGGCGGTTGCCTTTCGGGTTCTCAGCGGTGATGTTCCCGAGCCAGTAGACCTTTCCGTTGGAGTGGGGCAGAAGTTGCGAGCAGGCGCTGGGCGAAAAGAAGGGCCGGCCGTTGTCGTAAGTCCAGGGCTCGGGTTTGGTCCACTTCCAGCCGCCGTCGCTCGAAAACGAGACCCAGCGGTAGCCGGGCAGCTCTGGTTTGCGGTCGTTGGAGCCGCGCATGACCAGGAGCGTGCGCCCGCCGGCCAGCTCGGCAACAGTGGGCTCCACCATGCCTCGCGTAGTTCGCTGGGGATCGCCGCGGACGAGGTCGCTCATCTCCCACTCGATTCGGGTTCGGTTCCAGCGACCGTGCAGCACGGCCGAATCGTGGTAGGTGTACCCGCCTCCGGGGTTGTAGAGTGCGCCGTCGGGAGTGAGCGGCGAAATCTCGACCGGCAGCAGAATGCGGCCATCGCGGGCGGCGAGGGGCTGGCTCGCTTGGTCCCCCAGCATGACGCAGTTTTTTCCGGTGTAGACGCCCGGAAGCGGATGCCGGGCGTCAAACTCAGCGCCCTTGTGGATCACCTGCTGCACTCCATGGTGCTTGCGGGGATCGCCCTCGGAGACGGTATAAAAGATGTTCCACTGCCGCAGGCCCTCCAAGGGATCGTCGTTCGGCAGCGTGCCCTCCACCCAAGACTCCAGAAACCGCCCGGTGGCCGGATCGACCCATCCCCCGCGCAGGTGTCGCCGCAGCATGCCGCCGTGGCGCCTCTCGCCCGTGGGCCGCTCCACCGGCGCGCTCCAGGTGCGGCCGTAGTCGGAAGAAAAGCGGTAA
>JACQDI010000406.1 GCA_016201195.1 Acidobacteriota bacterium
CAAGTCCAGGTCCAGGCCCAGGCCGGACCCCCAATCGAGATTGCCTGGGTCGAGAGCTTTCATCGCCACGCGCTCCTGGTCGCCGCCTTCACCGAGCGCATCCGCGCGGTGTGGAACGGCGACAACACCCCGCTCCTGTTCACCGCCCACAGTCTGCCGGAAAAGGTCCTCGCCTCCGGCGACCCCTACGACGCCGAGGTCAAGGCCACCGCCGCCGCCGTCGCCGCCGAGTTGCAGCTCGACCACTGGGATTTCGCCTACCAGAGCCAGGGGCTCACCGACGAGAAATGGCTCGGCCCCACCGTGGAATCGCGCCTCGATGCCCTCGCCGCCGCCGGGGTCAAGGAGCTGGTCCTCGCCCCCATCGGTTTCGTCTGCGACCACGTGGAAATCCTTTACGATGTGGATGTGCTGTTGTACCATTACGCCGCCGCCCGCGGCATTGCCCTGCGCCGGCCGCAGTCGTTGAACGACTCCCCGTTGTTCATCCGCGCCCTGGCGGAGGTGGCCCGGGAGCGACTCGCATGAGCCGCGTGGTCATCGTCGGCGGCGGCATCTCCGGACTGTCGGCTGCTTACTACGCCACGCGCGCCGGCCACGAGTGCACCCTCCTCGATCCCGCGCCACACCTTGGCGGTGTCATCCGCACCGAAACGGTGGATGGCTGCGTCGTCGAGTCCGGCCCCGACAGTTTCATCGCCCAGAAGCCCTGGGCGCTCGAGCTGATCCGCGAGCTGGGACTGGAAGGAGACCTCATCCGCTCCAATGACCATCTTCGTAAGACCTATATCCTGCGTCACGGCCGCCTCACCCCCATGCCCGACGGCCTGTTCCTGATGGTCCCCACCGCCATTGCTCCTACTGTCACTACGCGGCTGCTGGGCGTTTCCACCAAGCTGAAGATGGCCTTCGAGCTGCTGCGCCGGCCGGTCGCCGACCCACCGGATCGCTCCGTCGCCGACTTCGTCCGCGACCACTACGGCGCCGAAGCCGTAGACTACCTGGCCGAGCCCCTCCTCGCCGGCATCTATGGCGGCGATGCCGCCGACCTGAGCGTCACCAGTGTTCTGCCGCGCTTCGTAGAGTTCGAGCGCCGCTACGGCAGCGTCACCCGCGGCGTCCTCGCCGCCCGCTCAGGCGCCAATTCCGGCCCACCGCCCGCTCTGTTCCTCAGCCTCAAAGGCGGCATGCAGCAGCTCACTGCGGCTCTGGCGAACCACCTCACCCGCGTTGTCCGCGCCAAGGTCAGCCGCGTCGAGCCCGGCTACCGTGTCCACTTCGACGGCCAGTCGCTCGAGGCGGACCACGTCATCCTCGCCACCCCGGCCTACACCGCCGCTGAGTTACTGCGCGGCCTCGACCCGGAGCTCGCCGATCTCCTCGCCGGCATCCGCTACCATTCCTCGATCACCCTCGCCCTAGGCTACGAGCGCTCCACCTTCCAGCAGCCCCTCCGCGGCTTCGGGTTCCTCGTCCCTCGCGTCGAGCGCCGCCTGCTCACCGCCTGCACCTTCGTGGGGACCAAGTTCCCCCACCGCACCGCCGACAATCGCGTGCTCTTGCGGGCTTTCGTCGGCGCCGGAACCAACGACGCGCTGCTCGACCGCTCCGACGATTCGCTCGCCGGCGACGTGCGCGAGGAATTGCGCCGCCTCCTGGGCCTCACCGCAACGCCGCTGTTCTGCCGCGTCCAGCGCTGGCGCCGGGCTATGGCGCAGTACACGGTCGGCCATGAGCGCGCCGTCGAGCAGATCCACGCCCGCCTCGCCCGTCTGCCAGGCCTGCACCTCGCCGGTAATGCCTACCTCGGCATCGGCGTCCCCGACTGCATCCGCACCGCCCAACTAGCCGTCGCCGCCATCGACGCCCTTGACCGCCTGGTATAAAATGGGGGGGATTATGCACTACTATCGCCCCATTCCCCGCTCTTTGGCGAAGATTTTGCCATCGAGCCCCTGGGCCTGACTCAAATTCTCGAAGCCTGAAATATAACAGGGACCACCGCTCACGGAATCTCACCGTACAACCCGGGCGTACCCTCGCGAGTATCCAAAGAGCGGCCGATGGTCTACCGCGACGAACGTGCTGAACTTGA
>JACQDI010000407.1 GCA_016201195.1 Acidobacteriota bacterium
GCGCCAGTCGGTGGCCGGCGACGACACCGCCCTCTACAACGCCCTGCTGCTCACCCTGCGCGATGCGGCGCGGGTGCCCGGGCGCAAAGTGGTCATCGTGTTCTCGAACGGCCCCGACAACGCCAGCATGCTCGCCCCCGACGACGTGCGCGCGGTGGCCGAGGACGAAGGCATCCCCATCTACGTCATCTCGACGAGCGAGGTCAACAAGGACCCCATCTCGGGCAACGTCTTCCGGCGCATCACCGCCCGCACCGGCGGCAAGGCCTTCTTCGCCAAGACCTGGCAGAAGCAGACCGAGGCCTTCCATTCCATCCGCGAGGAGTTGCGGCACGTTTACACGGTCAGCTACTACCCGCAGGCGAACCCCAACGAGGGCTGGCGCAGCATCACCGTGGAACTGACCGGCGACGCCGCCAAGAAATACCGCATCCGCACCCGCGCCGGCTACCGGCCGAAGGTGTAGCGCTTCCGTGCGGGACTACACGAGAGCGTGTTTCCCAATGTAATTGTTGGCGACATCGAACCCGTGCCCCCTCCCGGAGCACCGGATTGGCTCCAGAGGTACACGGCGTGGCTCGACGCCTGGAAAGGAGCAGCCGGGGCTCCGCTCGCCTTTTTCCATTTCGACGTGAACTATCCGACGTATCCCAACTGGGTCAGCGATGTTGATCCCCTCCGCCAGGCACTGGTTCGCCACGGTATTCCTTTCGGAATGATTTACAACGGCTTGGCTTCGAAGACGGACTCGGAGTGGATGCGCGCCGCCGAAGATCACTGCATCCAGTACGAGGTGTTTGGCGGCATCATACCGGACCATGCGATCTTTCAGACTGGGGAGACTCTCGTTCACCTTGACCGTAAAAGCGCGCATCTCGCCTGCCTTTGTCGGAAGCGGGTATTTCGCTGTGATCTTCCTCATCGATGGAAAGGAGAACTCTGTGGCGCCACGGGACACTCTCCCCTTCGCTCCCGGAACCTCCTACCTCGGCAGCCCGCGCACCGCCAGCGACGGAACGTACAGCCTGGCGTTCCCACCCGAGCCAGTCGGTTCATTCCGATTGCGAGCCTCATTCGCGAGCTCGGACACCCTATGGCCGGCATTTGCCAGCGTGCCGTTCGGCGACACCCCCACTATCAATGCAAATGGCATCGTGAATGCCGCCAGTTTTCAAGTGGAGCCCCTTTCCCCAGGCGCCTGGTTCACTATCTTCGGCCAGAATCTCGGTGCGGCTGGGCAGTGGGCCGATCCGAGTACGACTACCTTACTGAGGCTCGCAAAATACATTGACGGGTGCGCCGACGTGGCGCACGCACTCTTGCGTGCAGCGCCGAGACTCGTCTCGGCGTCCGCTGGCTGCGGGACAAGGGTCGAGACGAGTCTCGACCCTGCAAGCTGAAGCGAGCTGAAGCCCGCGCCACGTCATCAGTTTCGAAGCCTCTGTCACCGTATTGTGCGAGGTTCAGTAGGTGGTGCCGATGTATCCGTTTCCGGCCTCCCGGCGGTGATTTCCTACCACTCCGGCCCGCTCACCACCAACGACGCGCTGGGCTGGCACCACGCGGAGAGAACACCGGGAGTCG
Source organism: Acidobacteriota bacterium (assembly GCA_016201195.1). Taxonomy (GTDB): domain Bacteria; phylum Acidobacteriota; class Terriglobia; order Bryobacterales; family JACQDG01; genus JACQDI01. Next base: position 1,585 of record JACQDI010000407.1, read on the forward strand.
CAGCAAGTGATCGACGAAATGTTGCGGCGAACTTTGTTCCTGGCACCGCCGGCGGAGAGCAGGCTGTTACTCAGGCAGAGGCAAGAGATTAGAGGGATGGCTAGTAGGCCAGCAGTACGGGATCTAGTGTGTCGGCGCTGAACTGCCGCTTTCGGGAAACCCCACCCGCTTCACCAGATCCAGGTAGCGCGGGTCCACCCGCAGCGGGTCGAGCCACGGCTCGCTCTTGAGCCACACCAGGCAGTCGCACTGCTCCTTAAGGCCCCGCTGCATCCACTGGAGCGCTTTGTCGTGGTCGCCCAGGCTCACGTGGACCTCGGCGATTTCGTACGCGCAAACGTACTGGCGCTTGGCCATCTCTTCGAGCTTCGCGAGCACCCTTCGCGCTTCGGATTTGTTCCCCGCCGCGGCCTGGGCGATCGCCAAGAAGTGGTCCGTTGTCGGGTTTGGGTCCAGCTTGACGGCCTTCTCCGTGGCGGCCACGGCTTCCGGGAACCGGCCCTTTTGCCCATACGCGATCCCCATCCATGCGTAAGCAAACGCGAAGCTCGGCTCCTTTTCGAGCGCCCGGCGGCTTTCCTCGATCGCCTGGTCGTACTGCCGCGCCGTCACCAACACCCCCAGCAGATTACCGTAGATGCGAAGCGAGTGCGGGTCGAGGTCGTGGGCGCGCCGCAACTCGGCGATCGCCTGCTCGCTGCGCCGCAGGGCGTCAAAATAGGTGCCGTAGAGGTTGTGCGCGTCCGCCGAGCTCGGGTTCAGCTCGATAGCGCGCTTCAGCTCCTTCTCGGCGGTCGACCAGTCCCAATCGTAGAAGAGGCTGACCGTGGCCAGCGAGGTGTGGGCCTCCGAAAGCGTTTCGTCGAGCTCGAGCGCCCTCTTGGCGGCCGCCCTGGCCTTGGGCATCACTTCATGCGGAGCTGCGTAGACGCTGGAAAGACTGCTGTAGGCGATGCTCATCCCGGCGTAGGTCGGCGCGTAGCTGGGGTCCTTCTGGAGCGCCTGCTCGAAGTAGCCGATGCCCTTTCTGACCGTTTCCTCGGTGCTCTGGTTCGAGAAGTACTGTCCCTTTAGATAAAGTTGCAAGACTTCCGGATCGACGCGCCGGCCGCCTGCCAGCCGCATCCGTTCTTGCGGCGTCAGCGTGATGCGGATCTCGCCGGCAATCTTCCGCGCCACGTCGCCTTGCAAAGCCAGCACGTCACGCAGGTCGCGCTCGTAGCTCTCCGCCCAGAGGTTCTTTTCCGAACTCGTCTGGATGAGCTGGGCCGTGATGCGTACCCGCTCGCCCGACAGCGTCACGGAGCCCTCGATCACCGCATCCACCTTGAGTTCCTTGGCGATCGCCGCCAGCGGCTTGCGCGCCCGCTTGTACTGCATCACCGAGGTTCGCGAGATCACCCGCAGTGACCCGATCTTCGACAGGTCGGTGATGAGCTGCTCGGTCATGCCGTCGGCGAAGTATTCCTGGTCGGGGTCGCGGGAGAGGTTCTCGAGCGGCAGCACGGCCACCGATTCGATTCGGCCGGGGCCGACTTGCCAGCGCAGCCCTCCGGTGTAGAGCGCGAGCGCTGCCGCGAACGCTGCGGCCAGCGCGCCGGCCAGGATCAGAACCCGGCGGCGCGGCCGGTCCCTGGGCGCCACCACCGCCGCCCCGGAGGTGTCGGACTGCGCCGTCTCGAGCGCGGCCCGCAGTTCCCCAGCTTGCTGATAGCGTTCGCCCGGCTCCTTCGCCAGGCACCGCTGGATGATGATCCGCAGCCCAGCCGGCACGTGCCCGGGCAGGGGCGCCGGCGATTCGCGCAGGATCGCCGAGCTGGTCTCAAACGCCGTCTTCCCCGCGAAGGGCAACCGGCCGGACAGCATCTCGTACAGCATTACCCCCAGCGCCCAGAGGTCGCTGCGAGCATCGGCCGGTTCCCCTCGCAGCACTTCCGGCGCCATGTAGTGCAGCGTGCCCACCACCGTGCCGGGGTCGGTGAGTCCCTGGGTGCGGGTCGCCTCGCCCTGTTTTTCCGCGGCTCGCTTAGCCAGGCCGAAATCGAGCACCTTGGCCCGCCCGTCCGGGGTGACGATGACGTTCGAACTCTTCAGGTCGCGGTGCAGGATGCCCCGCTCGTGAGCGTGGGCCAGGGCGCTCGCGATCTGCGCGCCGCAGCGGAGCGCCGTCTGGACCGGCAGGCCGTCGTCGCGGGCCAGCGCTTGCAGCGGGCGGCCTTCCACCAGCTCCATGGCAATGTAGGTCTGGCCGTCGGATTCACCGACCTCGTAGATGGTGCAGATGTGCGGATGGTTCAGACGGGACAGCGCCAGGGCCTCCTGTTGAAAGCGCTGGCGGGCGGTCTGATCGGCCAGGGCGCCGGCCGGCAGAACCTTCAGCGCCACCTCGCGGTCCAGCCGCTCGTCATGCGCCCGGTAGACCACACCCATCCCTCCGGCGCCGAGCTGCTCGAGAATGCGGTAATGTCCCAGGGTTTGGCCGATCATGTTCAAAAATTGAATCGCATAGTGACTACCACGATGCGGTTGCCGGTCGCGCCCATGATCCGGCCGAAGTTCGGGTTGCTGATCTCGGCAACCGGCGGGAGGAAGCTGGGGGTGTTGGTGACCGCGATGGCGTCGGCGCGCAGCTCCAGGTTCTTGCGCTCGTTGATCAGGATGCGTTTGACCAGGCTCAGGTCGAGCTCGAACGTGCCGGGACCTTCGACAAACCGCGAGGCCAGGTTGCCCATGACCCCGGGGGTCGGGTTCACCAGCAGGAGGCGGCCGGAGGCGTCGGCGATCGCTCGCAGGGTGCTGCTCCCGCGGATGTTCTGAGCGGTCGTCATCCCGGCGATGGAGGGGTCGGGAACCTGCCGAAACCCGTCGAAATAGATCACTCCCTCGCCGGTGCGCTGCACGCTGCCGGCGCTCTTCGGAAACGGCGCCACCGCCACCGGGGTGTTGTCCCCGGACGTGTTCCACGAGTTCACGTTCGCGAGCAGGCTCACCGGGGCGCCGGAGGTAATGCTCAGAAACGGCGCGATCTGCCAGCGCTCGATCAGCCGGGCGACCACGCCGCGACTCGCGCCGGCGAATTTCTTCCCTGGCCCGAACGGCAAATCCCACAGGCCGTAGCTATTGATGACGTGCGTACGATGGAACCCCAGCAGCCGCTTGTCCAGGCGGCGGTTCCGCAGGGTGCGGAAGCTGTCAAACAAATTCAGGCTGTCGCCTTCCTCTTCCCCCAGCGCCCGGCTCCAGGTGTAGTTGCCTCCCAGGGTCCAACCGGCGGAAAAACGGCGCATTACCTCCACTTGCAGGGCGTGGTACGTGGAGCTGGCGAAGTTGCTGGTGAGCTGCGCCTGGGCGTACTGAGGGTTGGCGACCACCC
>JACQDI010000408.1 GCA_016201195.1 Acidobacteriota bacterium
GCTTGCTGTCGGCCGGGGTGAAGGTGAGGCGGCGCGGCGAGAGCGGGTCGAGCCGCGTGATGACGACGCGCCCGCCGCCGGAGGGCGCGTTCACATTGTGGGCGCCGTCCAGGCCGAGGTCCCGCAAGATCTGGGCGGCCATCTCACGGGGCTTGGCGCCGGGGGCGAACGCGCCGGCGTAGACTTGCTCGCGTTCCTTCTCGAAGTGCGGGCGGCCGCGGAAGAAGTCGCGGTGGTTCATGGCAATGGTGCTCAGGGCATACATCAGCACCCAGGGCGTCAGAAACAGCGCCAGGTACATGTGGGTGCGGCGAACGATCTTAGAGAACATGGTCTGGGCAAGCCGCAGGCTTACCCCACGTATCATAAGACATCGCGCTCTTCCCAGGATCGCCGCCGCCTCCGGCGTCAAATGGGGCCCGGCGCATAGACCCGCACGATCGGAACGCCCGCCAACAGCGCCGCCGGCGCCCTCCGCCCCGCTTCAATATTCTGCGCATGGAGCGTCTACTTGTCGAGGATCTTCATTTCGCCGCCGGGCAGCAGCTCCACCCGCCGGGTCGTACTGCGACCCAGATAGGCGCCGGTGATGGAGAGGACCCAGTTCCCCTCCGACGGCCACTGCTTCTTGATGGCGTAGACCCCCGGCTTCGAGGTTGGCGTGAATTTCAGCGCGATCGACTGACGCTTGCCGTCGACCATGCCCTCGGCCGTACCTTCGAGCCTGGCGTCGGCCGGGTTATGACAGCCCTCGGCCGCCACCACCAACGCGGTGCCGGGAATGCCGCGCGCCACGGGCGCCCCCGCCGAATAAACCGTAACCCAGAATCCCCCGGCCAGCGCCGCCGTGGCCGCGCAAGCCAGGAACACTGCTCCAACGGAAAAGCGAGTCATGTTGCCTCCTCTGTAGGGGCCGGATTGATTTCGGTCCCGGTAGAAGGACGCCAGGGGAGGGTCAGCGTTAACAGGCAGTTATTCTCGGGCAGACCGCTAGTCCGCGCGATGCGCCGACTGTCTGAGAGGCTCGTCTTCAGCGCTTTCATCACTCCGAAGCCAGGTGGCCAGGGGAGTCGCCCCGTCAGTTTTTCGCAGCCAGCGCGCGATCAGTTCACCGGCCGCTGGTTCAAACTCCGGTGAATCGCCGTATTCTTTCAGTAGTCCGGCTATTTTCTCTGCCGTCGCGTCATTCAAATGAAACTCCTCCCTTAGTCGCCGCATGCCATGGCAGAGCTCCGCGCCCATCACGCTGGTGGGCATGTGAAGGTCCTTCTGGCGCACCATCCAGGCGGCAAAGACGAGGCCGCCATGTTGGACCGGGGGCGGCTGCTCCCACAGGGTTCCAATCACCAGTGCAGCCCTTTCTGGACGATAGTAATCTTGCCGGGCGGGAAGTGAAAGCAGGTCACGAATCAAAGGCGAATCAAAGGCGAGACGTAGGCAATGAAGATGTTCTGTCTTCTGCCCCCCTACGCCCTTTCGAGGTTCTTATACACTTCCTCAATGTTCGTATTCACGTTGGTCTGCAGCGGCGTGGCTGGCCCGAAATTTGGGAAGTACTTGTAGAGGTTTGCCTCCAAAAACTTCTGATAGCCGTTCGACTGGAGCGACTTGAGCGAGGCCACGGTGATGGCCTTCTGCAGCTCGGCCAGCGGCGTGCCGGCGCGCTTCCCCTCCTCCACCCGGGCGGTTAGTTCCTCGATGTAGTTCCGCATGTGGATCATGCGCTCGCGATTGTGGTGGACTGGCCCGTGCCCGGGCAGGATCTGTTCGAACGCGCGGCCGCCCACCGAGTCGATCGTCTTCGGCCAGATCCTAGGGAAACCGTCGGCGATGTAGGGCGTGAACCCGTGGATCATGTCCCCGGTCGCCACCACCCGCTTCTGCGGGCAGAAGACGATCACGTCCCCCGCCGTGTGCGCCCGGCCGTGAAACTCCACGTGCAAGTCGTGCGCGCGGTCCTTGATGATGTGCGATTTGGCGAAGGCGATGCTCGGCAGCTCGAGCGAAAAACTCTTCATCTCCGCCTGGTAGGCTTCCATCTGCCGGATCTGCTCGGCGCAGAAGGCTTTTTCTCCAGCCGACGTGGCCTTGGCAGCGCGGGACCTCAATGCCGCGATCTGCTGGGGCACCTGCTCGAGCGCCGCTTTCAGCCGCTTCTCGGCCTCCTGCTGCATCAACTGCTTGGTCGGCTCGCTGGCCACGATGTCCACCTTGCCGGCGGCTTTGTAGGCGGAGTTGCCCTGCATGTGGTCCCAGTGGAAGTGCGAGTTGACCACAAGGCGCACCGGTTTGGGCGTCACCTCCTTCTTGATCTGGGCGATCAAGGCCGCCGCCGCCGAAGGCTTGGAGTGCGCATCGACCACGAGTACATCCTGTGAGTTGACGAAGATGGCCGCGTTCGAGTTGATCATCGCCTGGGCCCGCGCCAGCGCGCAGTAGACCCCGTCGGCAACCTTCTCGATGTCAAACAACTGCGGACCCGCCGCCGGCGCCTGCGCCCGGGCCCAGGCAGCGCGATGAAACGCGAGTTCCAGCACGGAAGCCCCGGCCAGCGCGCCCCCCAGAGCGGTCCGGAAAAAGTCGCGCCGCGAAGGCACGTGAGTATGAGTATGCATCATAGATCTCCTTCCTCCATTCCTTACTTTCTTAATTCCTCCATTCACTTGACGCCCAGCATCGCATCCAGCGGCCGCCCCGTGACCCGAGCGTGAAACTCCCGAAATCCCGCGCGGCGCAGCAGCGTTTCGTATTGAGCCGCCGTGCGCTCCTTGCCTTCGGTGACCACCAGCATGTTCAACGATTGCAGTTGGGCGCCGAGCGGCCCGTCCTTAAGAGGATACAGAATCCGCTCGGCCAACAGCAGCCCGCCCTCGGCCGGCAGCCGGTCATAAATCTTCGCCAGAAGGGCAGTAATCTTGGACTCCGACCAGTCGTGGATGATGCGCCACAGGGCGTATAGGTCCGCTTCCGGCAGCGGATCGGCGAAAAAATCGCCGTCGCGAACCTCGATGTGGCTCTCCAGCCCCGCCTGCTCGATGAAGCGCCGGGCTTGCGCGGTCACCCCGGGCAGGTCGAACACCGTTGCCCGCAAGGCCGGATACTGCCGGCAGGCTTCGATCGCCAGATGTCCGGTCGCCCCGCCCAGGTCGCACAAATGCCGGAACCGCGACAGATCCAGCGCCGCGATCACGGCGGGCGAGCTGAGCAATCCCATGCCGTGCATGCCGGCCAGAAACGTCAGCTTGTTCTCTTCGCTCGAAAACAGCTCGTCGAACACCCCCATCTTGCGCCAGAAGGTCTGCTCCCAGCGATGCGTACCTTCCCTCACCGCGTCCTCCAGGTGCTCCCAGAGCGGATAGAGAACCCGGTCGGAGTAGAGAATATATCCGGTCAGCGTCCTGGGCGAAGCCAGCCGCAGGTAGTGGCTCGCCACCGGCAGGTTCCGGTAGCCGTCGCTGGCGTGCTCCAGCAGCCCCAGCGCCACGCAGGTATCCAGCAGCCGCTCCAGCGCGTCCCGATCGCAGCCCTTTTCCGCAGCTAGATCGGCACCGCCCGCCGGCGCTCCTTCCAGGCGGTCAAAGATCCCCAGCGACACCGCTGCAAACATCGCCTTGGAGCGGCGAAACGCGTCGATCAGATCGAGCACGGGCTGAGCGTCGGCCATCAAAGTGTGGCGCAGCACGCAAGAGTGCGTGCGCCACGTTGTGCGTCTCGCGTCATAGCGGCAGGATTTCCTCGCGCACCGGGTCGAACTTCAGCCGCCGCTTCTGCAAATAGGCGAGGTTCCCCAGGTGCGAGGCCTGGGCCGAACGGTGGCCGATCAGCACGTCGCCGTTGGGCAGTCAGCCGCCGCTTCTGCAAATAGGCGAGGTTCCCCAGGTGCGAGGCCTGGGCCGAACGGTGGCCGATCAGCACGTCGCCGTTGGGCAGCTCGCGCGAGCGGACGCAGTCGATGAAGTTATTTACGTGGTGCACGGTCAGGTCCACCGGATCTGCCTTGACGACGACCGGCGGCGCCCCCTTCTCGATGGAATGAAACTCGTAGCGGCCGCGGCTGATCCACAGCCGCCCCTCGGTGCCGCACATCTCGACCGCCGCGCCCGTGATGCCCGGCGCCAACGTGGCCTCGAATGTCGCCGTCCACTCGCCGGGATATTCAAGCAGCACGTTGATGGTGTCGGGCGCCGTGCGGCCGTCCTTGTAATAATAGACGCCCCCGGCGGCCACCGCCGAAACCGGGGTCTCCTGGTTCATGAACAGGTGCACTACGTCGATCCAGTGCGTGAACAGGTCGGTCACCTGCCCGCCGCCGAACTCCAGATACGCCCGGAAGTTGTAATACTGCTGCGGGTCGTATTCCCGCCACTTGACCGGCCCCAGATATCGCCCCCAATCCAGGTTGTCGGGCTTGCGCTGAAGCGACGGCGGCGCCTGGCGCAAGTGGAACGAGTTGCCGTGCCACCAGGTGCGCGCCAGGGTGATCTTGCCCAGCTTGCCGGTGTCGAAATACTCCCGCTTGGCCTGGAGGTAATGCGGGCCGGAGCGCTGCTGCATGCCCACTTGGCAGATGCGGTTGTGGACCCGCGCCGCTCTCACGATGCGCGGCCCCTCCTCGATGGTCAGCGTCAGCGGCTTTTCGCAGTAGACATCCTTGCCCGCGTTGAGCGCGTCGATGGCCGTCCTCGAGTGCCAGTGATCGGGCGTGGCGATCAGCACCGCGTCGACCTCTTTGTAGTCGAGCAGCTTGCGTTGGTCGGTGAAGCCGCGCGCCCCCGGAGCCTTGGAAACGGCCAGGTCGATCTGCGTCCCATAGATGTCGCACACGGCGGACACGGAGATGGCGGAGTTTTTCTGGAAGTCCCCCATCACCGAGATCCCTCGGTTGCCGCAGCCGATCACCCCCAGGCGGATCTTGTCGTTGGCCCCCAAAACGCGCGAGTAGGAGGCGGCGGTCAGCGCCAGAGCTCCGGCGCGAAACAGGTCCCTGCGATGCATGGTTTGGTCCGGCATAAGGGAGATTATAGCCCCGAAGGCGTTGGTAGGATAAGCCTCTGACTTTGTTCCTCTGACTTTGTCCAAGAAAAGGAGACACAACATGGAACAAGATCGACACCGACGTCTCTACGCCTTACTCCTCAAAAACTCCAAAAACTGCTGCGCCGTCGGCGACAGCTTCTTCCCCTTCCGGTAAATAATCCCCACCGGACGCTTCAAATCCGCCCCCCGAATCGCCGCCGTCACCAGCCGCTTCTGCCCCACCTCATCCACCACCGTCGGCTCCGGCAAGATGCTGATTCCCGAACCGGCCGCCACCGCTTCCTTGATCATCTGGATATTGTCAAACTGGAGCACCCGTTCCACGGTTACCCCGCAGCCCCGCAGAAACCGGTCGAGCGCCTTGCGGATCGCCAGGTCCTCGTCGAAGCTCACAAACCGCGCCCCCTCCAGTTCCTTCGGCTCCACCCACTCCCGCCCCGCCAGCGCGTGCGACGGATTGAGCACCAGGATCATCTTCTCCTGCCGCCACGGAATCACCTTCAGCTCCCGCGACTGCGTGGGATAGCTGAGCATCCCCAGGTCGGTCTGGTCGCTGAGCACCGCCTCGTAAACCTTGTCCGGTCGCAGGTACTCCAGATGCACCCGCGCCGTGGGGTGAAGCTGGTGAAACTCGGCCGTCCGCCGCGCCATCTCGTGCAGGCCGATCGAGTAAATGCAGGCCAGCCGTACCGACCCGCAGGCCTCCGCCTGAAGCGCCGCAATCTCCGCCGCCGCCTGCTCGTAGCGCCGCAGGATGTCCCGGCAGGCGTCGTAGTAGAGCCTTCCCGCCGCCGTCAGCGCCAGGGGCCGCTTGCTCCGATCGAACAGCTCCACGCCCAGATCCCGCTCCAGGTGCTGGATCAACTGGCTGGCAGCCGATTGGCTGATGCCGTTCAACGCCGCCCCCCGGCTGATCCGCTTGGTCTGAGCGATGTCCTTGAAAATCTTGAGGTTCTCTAGCGTCACTCCCTCTATAGTGACATAAGCAGATCTTATGTCAACAATAGAGCAGTATTGCCCTTGACAGCCCCGTTAGGATGGAGGCAGGAGGCGGGCGTTACTCGGTGGGGGGACAGGCCCAGAAAAACAGAAAATTACAGAACAAAGCCAACTTCGGTAGGCCAAGCCCCCGGCTTTCCCGTCCAGCCCAGTCTTTGGCTTGTCTTCATATCTAGCTGAAAACGCTATGCTTCCAATGCAAAATGGAAGCCTCAGTGCCATAAGCTGCCCTTATGCTAACAACAAAATAGTTTTGCTTGCTCTAATATCTCAAGCCCGCTAAGCTTTGTCTCATAGGTTGCGGTGTACGTGTATGCACAATGGACTGCCGGCCAAACAAGGCCTCTACGACCCACAGTTCGAACACGACGCCTGCGGTATCGGCTTCGTGGTCAACGTGAATGGCCGCCGGTCGCACGACATCATCGAGAAAGGCATTCAGGTGCTTGTCAACCTCGCTCACCGTGGGGCCTGCGGCTGCGATCCCGAGACCGGCGACGGCGCCGGCGTGACCCTCCAGGTCCCCCACGCCTTCTATGAGCGCGAGTGCTGGGACCTCGGCTTCTCGCTGCCCAACCCGGGCGAATACGGCGTGGGGATGCTGTTTCTGCCCATGGAGCGCACCCAGCGGCTGCTCTGCGAAGGCGTGGTCGAGGAGGTCGTCCGGCAGGAGGGCCAGCGGGTCCTCGGCTGGCGCGACGTGCCCGTCGATCCGGCGCCGCTCGGCGTGGTGGCCAAAACGTCGCAGCCCTTCATCAGCCAGATCTTCATCGGTCGCGCGCCCCGCTTCAGCGAGGACGCTTTCGAGCGCAAGCTCTACGTCATCCGCAAGCGCATCGAGCACTGGGTCCGCGAACTGGGCTTCGAAAAGGTCTCCCGCTTCTACGTCCCAAGCATGAGCTCGGTCACCGTGGTCTACAAGGGCTTGCTGATCGCCACCCAGATCAAGGCCTTCTACAAGGACTTGTCCGACGCGGCCGTGGTCAGCGCGCTGGCCCTGGTCCACCAGCGGTTCTCGACCAACACGTTTCCGAGCTGGGAGCTGGCGCATCCCTACCGCTACATCGCCCACAACGGCGAAATCAACACCCTGAAGGGCAACGTCAACTGGATGCACGCGCGGGAAAGCGTGCTGCGCTCCGACTTGTTCGCCGACGACATGCAGAAGGTCTACCCCATCATCGCGCCGGGCGGCTCGGATTCGGCCAACATCGACAACGCCATCGAGCTGCTGGTCCAGGGCGGCCGCTCGCTGCCCCACGCCATGATGATGCTGATCCCCGAGGCGTGGAGCACCCAGAAGCACATGGACCCGGCCAAGCAGGCCTTTTACGAATATCACGCCTCGCTGATGGAGCCCTGGGACGGCCCGGCTGCCATCGCCTTCACCGACGGCAAGTTTATCGGGGCCACGCTCGACCGCAACGGCCTGCGCCCCTGCCGCTACACCATCACCCACGACGGCTTCGTGGTGCTCGCCTCCGAAACCGGCGTGCTCCCCATCAAGCCCGAGGACGTCAAGCACAAGGACCGCCTCCAGCCCGGGCGCATGTTCCTGGTCGACACCGTCCAGGGCCGCATCATCAGCGACGACGAGATCAAGTCGCAGATGGCCAACCGCATGCCCTACCGGAAGTGGCTCGAGGACAACCTGATCACCATCGAGAGCCTCCCCGAGCCGATCCGCGTCCACCAGCCCAACCACGACACGATCCTCCAGCGCCAGCGCGCCTTCGGCTTCACCGACGAGGACCTCCGGATCATCCTCGGACCCATGGCCGTGCACGGCGAGGAGCCGGTCGGCTCCATGGGCAACGACGCCGCCCTGGCCTGCCTTTCCGACAAGCCCCAACTGCTGTTCAACTACTTCAAGCAGTTGTTCGCCCAGGTCACCAACCCGCCGATCGACGCGATCCGCGAAGAGCTGGTCATGTCGCTCGTCAGCTACATCGGCAAGGAAGGCAACATCTTCGACGAGACGCCGAAAAACTGTCACACCCTCAAGCTGCCCCACCCGATCCTGACCAACCGCGATCTGGAGAAGCTGCGGTGCGTGCAGCAAGGCGATTTTCAGGCGGTCACGCTGGCCACGCTGTTTCGGGTCGCCGAGAACGGCCCGGGCCTGGAGCGCGCCCTCGACGAGCTCTGCGCCAAGGCCAGCGAGGCGGCAAGCACCGGCTACCCGGTCATCGTGCTTTCCGACCGCGGGGTGACCGAGGAGCTCGCGCCCGTCCCCAGCCTGCTCGCGCTCTCGGCCGTGCACCATTACCTGATCCGCGAGCGGCTGCGCACCCAAGTCGCCCTGATCGTCGAAAGCGGCGAGCCGCGCGAGGTGATGCACTTCGCCCTGCTCATCGGCTACGGGGCGAGCGCGATCAATCCCTATCTGACCATCGAAACTCTGGCCGACATGGACCTGCGCGGCGTGCTGGCACCTGAAATCACCTTCGAGCAGGCGCTTGCCAACTACCTCAAGTCCATCAAGAAGGGTCTGCTCAAGACCATCTCCAAGATGGGCATCTCCACGCTCCAGAGCTACTGCGGCGCGCAGATCTTCGAGGCCGTGGGCCTCAACCAGGAGCTGGTCGACCGCTATTTTACCGGCACCCCCTCGCGTATCAACGGCGTCGGGCTGGACGTGATCGCCCGGGAAGCAGCGATGCGCCACGAGTTCGCCTACCGGCCCCGCACGGAGGCCGACACCGACCTCGACGTGGGAGGGCAGTATCAATACCGTGTGCGCGGCGAGCGGCACCTGTTTAATCCGCTCACCATCAGCAAGCTCCAGGACGCGGTACGCCGCGGCAGTTTCGAGACCTTTCAGCAATACTCGGAGCTGATCAACAACCAGGCCGAGTACCTCTGCACCTTGCGCGGCCTGTTCCGGTTCAAGCCGGGCAACCCCGTCCCCCTCGACGAGGTCGAGCCGGCTACTGAGATCGTGAAGCGGTTCAAGACGGGCGCTATGTCGTTCGGCTCCATCAGCAAGGAGGCTCACGAGACCCTGGCCATCGCCATGAACCGCATCGGCGGCAAGTCCAACACCGGCGAGGGCGGCGAGGATGAGGAGCGCTTC
>JACQDI010000074.1 GCA_016201195.1 Acidobacteriota bacterium
CTCGTCAAGAACGAGCTGCGGCCCGGGGCAGACGCTTCGCGTTCGCTGGCGGAGCTGGCTCAGGCCCGCACCCAGTTGATCCAGGCCGAGAAGACCGAGCAGGTGGGACGCGCCGCCCTGGCTCAATTGCTCGGCGTGGCGCCTGCATCTGTTACGCTGGAGGTTGGGCCGTTGCTGCGGCTGCCGGCTGCTGGGGAAACGCCCGATCCGGCGCCGGCGACGCATCCCAAGGCAGTGGCTCAGAACGCGACGGTGGACGTCGTCAAGGCCCGGGAGAAGACGCTGGACCGATCCTATTTCCCGAAGTTCCAGTTGCAGGCGACCACCTTCGGGCGGGGTACCGGGGCATACCCGGATGGGACCACCGGGGGCGCCGGCTCGGGCCTGGGGCCGAACAACGGCAACTGGGCGCTGGGGATGAGCGTGTTGTTTCCGGCCTTCGACCTGGCTGCGCTGCGGAGCCGCAGGCAGATCGAGGTCCACAACGAGCGCGCGGAGACGGCGCGCTACGAGCAGGTGCTCCAGGACCTGCGCGGGGAGGTCGAAAAGGCGCGGGCAGCTCTAAACGGCGCGCGCCGCGTGGCCGAAAACACGCCTGTGCAGTTGGCGGCGGCCCGCACCCTCGAGCAGCAGGCCACCGTCCGCTACAAAACCGGGCTGGCCACGATCGTCGAGGTGGCCGAGGCCCAACGGCTGCTGGTGCAGGCCGAGATCGACGATTCGCTGGCATCGCTCGGCGTGTGGCGGGCGCTACTGGCGCTGCGGGCCGCCCAGGGCGACCTGGGGCCGCTGTTGCGGCAGGCGAAGTGAAAGCGATTGACGATTGAGCCAGTGAGAATTGACGATTGAATCATTGAGTCATTGACGATTGGAAGCTTCACGACGGAAGGCAATCGTCAATCGTCAATGATTCAATCGTCAATCCCCGAGGTGCTTTATGTGGTTAGTTCTGAGCGCGATGCGGAGGCCGATCACCATCTTGGTGGCGGTCGTGGCGGTGGCGTTGTGCTCGATTCTGGCGCTGCGGAACATGGCGGTCGACATTTTCCCGAAGCTCGGGGCGCCGATCGTTTACGTGGCGCAGCCCTACGGCGGCATGGACCCTTCCCAGATGGAGGGGTTCCTAACTTATTACTACGAGTATCATTTCCTCTATATTACCGGCATCGAGCACGTGGAGTCCAAGAACATTCAGGGGGTGGCGATGATCAAGCTGGTGTTTCACGCGGGCACGGATATGAGCCAGGCGGCGGCCGAGGTAGTGGGTTACGTGAACCGGTCGCGGGCGTTCATGCCGCCGGGGGCCGTGCCGCCATTTATCGTGCGCTACGATGCAGGGAGCGTGCCGGTGGGCCAGCTCGTGTTCTCGAGCCCGATCCGGAACCCCGGCGAGATGCAGAACATCGCCCTCAACCAGGTGCGGCCCCTGTTTGCCACTCTGCCCGGCGTGTCGGCGCCGCCGCCCTTTGGCGGCAACCAGCGCACCATCGTGGTCCGTGTGGATCCGGACCGGCTGCGGGCCTACCGGCTCTCACCGGAAGAAGTGATTACCGCAGTCAACCGCGGCACCACGGTGATGCCGTCAGGCAACGTGCGCACAGGCAACCTGCTGCGCATCGCCTCCACCAACTCCGTGCTGGGCGGAGACATGCACGAGCTGGACCACATGCCGATCCGGACAGGGACGGGACCGGCAGTGTACCTGAAGGATATCGGCGTGGTCGAGAGCGGGACGGACATCGTCACCGGCTACGCGCACGTAAACGGGCGGCGCACGGTCTATATTCCGGTGACCAAGCGTGCTGACGCCTCCACGCTGGCGGTGATCCGTCGGGTGCGGGAGGCGCTCCCGAGGATGCGCGCAGCGGCGCCCGAGGACGTCGACATTCGCCTCGAGTTCGACCAGTCGGGTTACGTGACCAACGCCATCCGCAGCCTGGTCAACGAGGGGCTGCTGGGCGCGGTGCTGACCGGACTGATGGTCCTGCTGTTCCTGCGCGACTGGCGCAGCGCGTTCATCGTGGTGCTTACCATTCCTTCCTCGCTATTGGCGGCGGTGGTGTGGCTGTGGTCGAGCGGGCAGACCGTGAACCTCATGACGCTGGGCGGCCTGGCCCTGGCGGTCGGGGTGTTGGTGGACGAGGCGACGGTCGCGATCGAGAACATTCACACCCACCTGGCGGAGGGGCTGTCGCGGCCGCGCTCGGTGCTGGATGCCTGCCGGCAGACGGCCGTGCCCCGGCTGCTGGCCATGCTGTCCATCCTCTCGGTGTTTATCCCGTCGTTCTTCATGGTCGGGGTCGGCCGGCAGTTGTTTGTGCCGCTGTCGCTGGCGGTGGGCTTCGCCATGCTGTCGTCTTACTTCCTATCGAGCACGCTGCTGCCGGTGATGGCCACCTGGGTGATGCGCAAGGGGCACGGGGACGAAGAGGGCAAGGGATTATTCGGGCGGCTGCGGTCCGCTTACGGCAGCGTCGTCCGGCAGACGATCCGGTTTCGCTGGCCCGTGCTGGGCCTGTATGCCGCCGGGGCGACGGTGTTGTTGTTTTATCTCGTGCCGCGGCTGGGCAC
>JACQDI010000422.1 GCA_016201195.1 Acidobacteriota bacterium
TTCCGAGCCGCGCGCGTCAGCAAGCGGTATGCGGGACGGCACACTAGAGAGTTTCCCGAGCCCGGATGGCATACGACGACACTCTTACAGGAATTCGATCCGCTATCTAGGAGTTCATCCCGATAGTAAGCGACTGCTAATCCCGCCAAACTGAAATTCTGCTGCGTGGCGTTGGATAGGGTTCCCGGGCGCGTCGGGGTTTCCTGGCATGCCGAAGCGTCTGCCCGTTCCAGCGATTTCTGAAAACCCCCGTTCCACGCAGCGTTGCCCATTCGGATTTTTTTCCCGAACGGGCCGCTTCCCAGGCCGATGAGAAGTTTCGGGAAGTTTATCGGAAAGGAAGTTCGAGACCATGTCCCTGGCGACAAACCAACAACCAAGACGGTGGTACGTTCTGGCGGCCATATTCACACTGGCCTGGGCTGGAGTTCTGCAAGCACAAAGTCAGGCGGACCGCGTGCGGGCATTGAATGGAGAGCTTCTGCAAAAGCACAGCGAGCTGCAGCAAGCGGGACCGGACCAAGCGGCCTCCGTGCGCGCGCAGGCTGCCCCCATCATCGCGCAGCGGGCTGAGGCGCTGAGCGACCTGATTGCTCAGGATCCCCAGCAAGCGCTGGCGCTGGCATTTTCCGAGGAGTTGCTGGCCCAGCTTGCCGCGGCCTTCCCGGACTCGGCCTCCCAACTGGAATCCCGCGGCGCGTGGGAGGGGCCGATCGAGTACCTGATCTTCGACAATCCGGCGATGACGGAGCACCGCTCGCTGCGCCGGATGCAGGTGGGCTCCGAGACGCTCGAAATCTATTTCGCCGGCGCGGAACCAGACGGGCTGAAAAGCGGCGATCTGCTGCTAGTCAGCGGCATGCGGGCCCGCACGCGTGTGGCGGCCGCCGGCGGCGCCGTCACGGGCTCGAACCTGCCGGCGTCCTCTTGCAGCCCGACAGGCGTGCAGAATGCCGCCGTCCTGCTGGTCACCTTTCCCGGCGTGCCGCCCCCCAACACTGCGCAGAGCTTCTATAACATCTTTTTCGGCACCTCCGGGCGCTCCCTGGACGGGTACTGGCGGGAAGCCTCCTACAACGCCGCCTCGCTCACCGGCAACGTCTTCGGCTGGTACACGCTGGACACGACCTACACCTGCGATCAGTACTCGCAGATTCAGGCGGCCGCCATCAAGGCCGCCGATCCGGACGTCAACTTTCTCAACTACAATCGCGTCTTCATCGTCTTTCCCAAACCCAGCAGTTGCAGCTACGGTGGGCTGGGCACGATTGGCTGCACCTCGCTCACCTCTGCGGATGGGTCTTTTACTGCATCGACCGCCTGGCTCATTGGAAATTATATGAGCCCTAACGATCAGGGGGTGGAACTCGTCGCCCACGAAGGAGGCCACAACCTCACCCTCAGCCATGCCCGCTCCCGCGATTTCGGAAGCGACACGCTCGGCCCCCTCGGCGCCTCCGGCACCATCAGCGAGTACGGCGACAACTTCTCCTCCATGGGCTACTGGAACCTGGGCCACTACGCCGCGCCACACAAGCTCCAGCTAGGCTGGCTCGCGAGCGGCAGCAACGTTCTGACCGTGCAAAGCAGCGGCACTTACTCCATCCAGCCGCTCGAGATCAGCTCCGCGGGCGTGCAGGCCCTCAAGGTGCAGCGCGGGACCGGCAACAACGCCTGGGTCTGGATCGAATACCGCAAGCCGACCGGCAACTACGACACCGCGCTGAGCTCACAGGTCTTCTCCGGCGCGCTCATTCACTACCAGGACTCCAACACCGGCAGCGGCTACACGGACCTGCTGGACTACACGCCGGCGACCTCCTCCTGGACCGATCCGTCGCTTGCGAACGGCAAAACCTGGGTCGACCCTTATACGGATCTCTCCGTCGCCGTCACCAGCGCGACCTCCAACGCGGTGACCGTTTCGGTCAGCTACGGCGCGGCGATCTGCACGGCGGCCAATCCCACCGTCACGGTGTCGCCATTGACCGCCAGCGTGCCGGCGGGCAGCAGCGTCACCTATAGCGTGGCCGTGACCAACAACGACTCGATAAGCTGCTCCTCCGGAACGTTCAGCCTTTCCTCCGTCGTGCCCTCCGGCTGGACCGGCTCACTGGCCGCCACTTCTCTGACCATCAACCCGGGCCAGAGCGGCTCCACCAGCCTTACCGTAACGCCGCCCCTCAGCACCACGGCCGGTTCCTACAGCGACAGCGCCACAGCAACAAAGGGCTCCTTGTCCGGCACGGGCTCCGCCACCACCACCGTGACGGCTCCTTGCACGGCCGCCAATCCGACCGTAGCGCTCTCGCCATCCTCCGCTAGCGTCCTTGCCGGCAGCAGCGTGAGCTACACCGTGTCCGTGACGAACAACGACTCGGCGAGCTGCTCGGCGGGGACCTTCAGCCTCAGCTCGACCGTTCCTGCCGGCTGGAGCGCCTCGCTCGCCGTCGCCTCGCTGACCATCAGCCCCGGACAAAGCGCCGCCACCACGATTTCGGTGACGCCGCCATTGACGACGGCCTCCGGGACCTATTCGTTGAGCGTAAACGCAACCAAGGGGACCTACTCGGGGACGGGCTCGACGTCCTGCGTGGTGACCGCGGTGTGCACCACGGCGAACCCCACGGTAGCGGTGTCGCCTGCCAACCCCAGCGTGGTCGCCGGCAATTCGGTGAGCTATACAGTTACGGTGACGAACCAGGACTCTTCAGCGTGCTCGGCCGCAACGTTCACCCTCTCGTCGTCCCAGCCCTCGGGATGGGGAGCGTCGTTCGCGGCGACCGCGTTGACGATCGGCCCCGGGCAGAGCGCGTCTACCACGCTGTCGGAGGCGCCGCCCTCCAGCACCGCGCCCGGCACCTACGCGGTGAGCTCCTCGGCCACCCGCGGATCTAATTCCGGCGCCGGACCGGCCTCCTGCACCGTGATGGCGCCGCTCACGGCCAGCGTCTCGGTCCCGAGCGGCACTTACACCTTCCGCTCGACGGTTTCCATCACGGCCAAGGTGATGATCGGGACTTCTCCCGCCGCAGGCGCTTCGGTGAAGTTCACCCTCGTCAAGAGCGATGGGAGCAGCGCCACGAAGAGCGCCACGACGGATTCCACCGGGCAGGCCGCGTGGAGCTACCGGGTCGGCCAGAAAGACCCCAAGGGCACTTATTCCGTGAGCGTCCAGGCCACTTACAGCTCGCAGACGGCCACGGCCGGCCCGGCGACGTTCACGGTGCAGTAGCGGGACAGGAGCTTTGGCCCCGTTGGCTGGATTCGTGAAGATCGAATGGCGGCTTCCTTCCCGTTCGAGTTGGCAACCATGGCGCCGAAGGGGATCGAGCAGTTCGTGCCGCTTCACAGGAGGATACGCCAGCCGAAGAACGAACCGCAGCCGAACCGGCTGCGACGCGGTCGCCGCAGCGGCGGCGCGCCGGCTGAGTTTAGGTGACGTCTTGGGTCATGATGTCTCTGAACAAAAAGAAGCGTGCTGTCGTTTCCTTCTCCTCCCTGCACTACTCGCAGTGGTTGTTGAAGATGTCCGCACGGGGGGTCTGAGAGCGCGATATGCCACAGCGTAAACGCCGCTGCACAACCGGCGGGGCGGCTGTTACTTTCGGCCGGCGACGAGAAAAATAGCTCCCAGAAGGCTAAGCCAATTTATCAGGATCAGACTCATCGTCCAGCGGAAGCTCGTCCGCCACTCCGTCCGTGACTCATTCAGCTCAGCTTTCATTTCGCTCATTTCGGCCCTGACACCGTCGAAGCCGCGGTGCATCTCTGAGCGCAGGTCGTCGATGCGCTTCGTCAGCTCCCTGTAGGAGCCCTCCAAGCCGGCGATTCTTTCTTCCAGGGCGTTGGGCATCTGGCTTTCAGGTTAACACACAAAGTAGAGGCTGCGGGCCGAGAACAAGGAATCGCCCGGCTACGCGGCGCCGGGGGCGAGCTGTGGAGCCGCCTGCGCCTTCCGCCTACCGCCCGGCCGCCTTGCGCTCGGCCGCCAGCTCGGCCTCGATGATCTTCTCGAAGGCGGCGGCAGGTTGCGCGCCGCTCAGAAGCACGCCGTTGATGAAGAAGGCGGGGGTGCCCGACACGCCCGCCAGCGTTCCCTCCTGCAGGTCTTCCTCGACCTTGGCCTTGAACTTTCCGCCGGCCAGGCAAGACTCGAACTGCTTCACGTCCAGCGCCAGCGCCCCGGCGTGCTCCACCAGGGACGCCTTGTCCAGTTTGCCCGGCTTGCTGAACAGCAGGTCGTGGTAATCCCAAAACTTCCCCTGCTCGCCGGCGCACCGCGACGCCTCTGCCGCCGCCTGGGCCTGGGGATGGATCTGCTGCAAGGGAAAGTCCCGGTAAGCCAGCCGCACTTTGCCTTCGTACTTGCCCAGCACCTCCTTCAGCGTCGGCCCCACTCGCTGGCAGAACGGGCACTGGAAGTCGGAGAACTCGACGATGGTGACCGGCGCATCGGGCGCGCCGCGCAGCCGCGCCGGATCATAACGCACCTCGATCTTGGGCTGCCGGAGAAAGATCGCGACCTCGGCTTTCTCCCGCAGCTTTCTGAAGTACGCCTGGCGCGCTTCCTGGACCCTGGCCTGCTTCAGGCCCTGCCGCACCTGGGCCTTGACTCCGTCGAGCGGGCGATTCTGGCGGTCTTTCTGGCCCAGGTAGTAGGCTTCCACCTCGCCATCCGTCGGGTCGGTCACCTTTGAATCGATTTCCTCGAGGAGCTTCTCCGACGCGATCCCCTTTTTTTTGGCCTCGGCCTCTACCAGCTTCTGGTTGATCAGCCCTTCCAGGATTCGGCTCTTCAGCTCGTATTCCTGGTTGCGGAGCTGGCGGAACTGGGACTGGGCGTGAGGTAGAAGGTCCTTCTCGTAGATGGGTTGGCCAGCGACAACCGCCACCTGTTCCCCGGATTTGGGGGGAGCCTGGGCGCGAGAAGCGGGCGACAGCAGACTCCCGCCGAGAAGGACCAACGAGTAACTCAAAGTTTTCATGGGCATATGGACTTCACAGCCTTGGCAGACAATATTATACGCCGAACGCGCACTCGAGCCGTACCGCAACCAGCTCTGAGCCGCTAGCGCGGTGCGCTCAGCCGCCTCAACTCTTCTTCGATGAGGGTCACGAAGACCGACTCCGGCTGCGCGCCGCCGACCGGAATGCCGTTGACGAAGACTAGGGGGGTGGCCGTCACGCCGGCTCGTACCCCGCTCCGCAGGTCCTGTTCCACGGCCGCACGGAACTGCCCGCTCTTCAGGCAGGCGGCGAACTGGTCCGTATCCAGTTCCAGGTTCCGGTCCTGGTCCAGCAATCCCGCCGGGTGGATCTGCTGCGGATTGGCAAACAGGAGGTCGTGATATTCCCAGAACTGGCCTTGGCGCCGCCTGGGCGGCCGCCTCCGCCTCGGGATGCGCCTCCCGCTGTGGAAAGTCGAGATAAGCCAGCCGCACCTGCTCTTTGTACCGTTCCAGCACGCGTTCGAGGACCGGCTGCATCTCCCGGCTCAGCGGGCACTGGTAGTCGCCGAACATCGCGATGGTGACCGGCGCCTCCGGGTTGCCCTTCACGCGCGCGGGATCGGGACTAATCCGGACCCGCGGCGGGTCGAGCAGGATCACGACCCCGGCCGCGTCGCGGAGCCGCTGCAAGTAAGCGGTCCGGGCCTGTGGTACGCCCGCCTTTGGAACCTTCGAGTCCACTTCCTGCTGGAGCAGACCTTCCTGCGTGAGATTTCTCTTGCGGGCCTCCGCCTCCAGCAGACGCTGATCGATCAGCGCCTCCAGCGCACTCCGCAGCAGTTGGTACTCCTGGAAGCGGAGATGGATCAGCGAGGCCTGCGCGGCCGGGGGCAGATCCTTTTCAGAGAGCGGCTGGCCGCTCACCACGGCCAGCGGCCCAGAAGACTTGCCCTCGCGGGCCGTCTGGGCGCCGCAAGCGAGCGTGACCAAGCCCCAGCCGAGCAGGAGCAGGCCGAGATTCGGAGTTTTTGTGCGCATATGGGCTGAACAACCTTGCAGGCACTAGGGTACGCCAGAAGCGAGCGCTACGGAGGGAGTAGAAGCCCCGCAGGGCGGCCCGGAGGCTACCCTGCCGCTTTTCTCAGGTAAGCTCTCCTGCCCTTACGGCAGGCAAGTGTGCACGCCGGCAGTCGGCGTCCCGGTGCACGTCTCAACGCCCGGGCAGTCCCCATCAACGCTGCAAAACTGGCTGGTCGTGGTGGAGCACACGTTGCAGGCGATCACCAAGCCGCAGTTATCGAACTCGCGGTTGATGTTGGCCAGCGCCTGGACAAGCTGGCTCGGGCTGCAAACGGTGGAGGTGCCACTCAGGCGGGTGTTGGCCTGACTGATCACGTCTGCCACGGTCGCGCCGAAGACGCAGCTTGGGTACAGAAATGCCTCACAGATGTCGTCGCCGTTGTTAAGCACTTTGTCCTCGCCGGCCCGGCGTGTGCACAGCCGCCCGCCCGAAGCCGGCAGACCGAAGCCGAGAAAGCCCGAGACGAGTTCACCTGCGCTCGAAAGGTACCCGCTGATCCGGGAGGTCATATCCTGCCCCGCCAGCGTGCCGCTGCCGCTGCCCTTGGAGGCCGTGCCCCCCGAAGTGGAATCGGAGGGGGCTATGTCGCTCGGTGCCGTGAAGTGCCTGTCGGCTCCCGGGTAGAGTCCGCTGCTGAATGAACCCGGCGTCCCGCCCGTCGGCAGGTAGGCGGCCAGGGTATTCAGGTCGGTCGGGAACGAGTTCGTGCCCGAAGGGGTGAAGGTCCCGTCGAACGTCCCGCCGGCCCCGGGGCCTATTGTCACTGCACGCGTTCCGTGAATGCCCACGGTGGTCGCATTAGGATCACTCGCGAAGATGTTGTTTCCGTTGCAGGCGCCCTGGGGGATGATCCCCATGCCTACCGGGGTGCTGCAGCTCTGGTTGCCCAGCGCCGTAGCCACGCTGCCCACCGCACCATAAGCCCCCTGGGTGAATCCGCAGCACACCACGCCCGGAGTGTTCACGCAGGTTGGCGGCGGCGTACCGCCTGTGCAGGCACTGGTGCATATCGACAGGTGCGCCACGTCCAACAGTAGGCCGTTACCGTTCGGGGAGTTCCACGTCGAAGGCGGCGCTTTCCAAAAGCGCCCGTCTGTGTAAGTGTTTCCATCAGCAATCCCCCACTGATAGTAGTTGGCCCCGTCGCCGCCGCCTCCAGCTTGACGCACCACCAGGGCGTACTTCGTGCCTCCCGCGAGATCGGGCGGCGAGCCGAAAGTAACTTCCAGGTCTGTGTACGTGGCGCTCGATATCGCGCACGCCCCTGTGACAGCTGAAGCAAGGTTAGTCACCGAGTCGCTAACTGGCGTCGTGCCCACCGGCAGCGGCCTGCCCGTGCCATCCGTGCCCAGGATCTCCACCACCAGGTCCGCTGGCGCCCCAGACTTGCAGATGGAGAAGGTGATTTTATTGAGTGTCTGGCACGACGCACCGGCCACGAAGGTCTGGGCGTACCGATGATCCCCAAAAATCTGCGGCTGAGTGAACGATTTCACATCGTCGATCGTCGCACTATTCAACACGGTAGTAGTAGTACATGATCCCGCCACGGGCGGCGAAGA
This sequence comes from Acidobacteriota bacterium, assembly GCA_016201195.1. Lineage (GTDB taxonomy): Bacteria > Acidobacteriota > Terriglobia > Bryobacterales > JACQDG01 > JACQDI01. The sequence continues at coordinate 7,596 of JACQDI010000422.1, forward strand.
CACCAGCCACGCCACGACTCCTGCCGTAACAACCATCATCCGCGATCCGCTAACATGCCTGCGCATATTATTTTCCTCCTGCGAAAATTGCAACCGTCTCCCAAAGCGCCGTCGCCGTCGCGAATAGCGCGACGACAGGCGCTGTTACTTGTACACTGCTTATTGCTCGGGTTTTCATAAGGTAGCCCCACCGTGCAATCGCTGTGGAGCTAAACACTTCACCGCCCCACAGTAGCGGGCCACCCGGATACCGCGGCAGTATGTGTGGAAGCAGGCAGCTTGTCGAGGATCCGCGCTTGGTTGGAGTGCGTTGGGTCGCTGCGGCTGGATCTAGCCCACAGGCTGCACGTTCTACGCGGCTAGAACAATACCTCAGCATACTGGCGGTGGCACGATTATGGCACAACGTAGTTATTTGTCAAGGGTACCTTTCGGCCAAAGGGATCGGGCGACGGCAGAGCGTACTTATAGTACTTCTTAAGGGGCCCGACGCCGGGTGTGCGGTCGAAAAATCGACGGCCATGAATGCCGGGCAGGCCGAAAATGCCCTCCACCGCAATCAGGCAGCAGCGACCCATTGGGGAGTCGGAAGTTCCTTATCAGATTGATATCTGCTTCTAGATCAATGGATTATGAATTTCCGTGGGAAGCACGCAAGGCAGGGATTTCAGGCTTGGAGAAGCCGCGGCTGGCGGTACTAGTACTCCTAAATATCAGCTATGGCTGTCCGGCCGTTTCCTGGGAGCTCCAGCCGGGCTGCAATTGTAAAATTCTACGCCCCAAGGCGCAGACGGAGCCGTCGATGTACGCCGACCGAGCCCTGGTTTCTCTCCCTTCCTGCCCAGGCTCTTGTGGCGCCCCGGCTTTGGGGAAAGTGCCCTGAACTGTTCCGTGCAGCTAGTTTTCTTTCGTCAAGTCCCCTAAAATGTGGAGAGTATATGCCGAGCCAGAATCGGGCTCCTATCAGAACCTTCCTGAGGGCGTTAGTTTCCGCCTATTCCGGCGCGGAACCGACCAGGGCGTTGATCTTTGGCGCCGCGCTCATGGCGGCCATCGCCATCGTCGACTGGCAGGTGAAACCCAATGTGTCGCTGGGGTTCTTGTACCTGTTCCCCATGCTGCTGATGGCGCCCTATCTGGATCGAGCCGAGATCGTGACCCTGGCCACGCTGGCGACGATTTTGAGGGAGGCCTTTGGTCCCTTTCCCTGGGATGCCTCAGCGGGCCCGCGCATCATCCTGGTGCTGCTCGCGTTTCTAGGGGCCGGGCTTTGGGTTTCGGAACTCTTCCGCAGCCGGAAGCAGGCCGACGAGCATCTGAGCCAGATGCAGCAGGAGGTAAAGCTGCGCCAAGAGATGGAAGAACAGATGCGGGTGCTCATCGAGACCAGCCCCGCGGCGATTCTCACTGCGGATGAGCAAGGAAAAATCCTGCTCTCCAACGCGGCGGCCCACCGGCTGCTGGGCTTTGAAGACGGGCCGCTGGCCGGAAAGTCGATTGCCACCTTCCTGCCGGTGATTGACCACACTCTCTATTCGGGAGGAGAATCGGACCGTTTCCGCACCATGCTGGAGTCGAAAGGGTACCGGCGGAACGGGGAGGTTTTCCTGGCGCGCATCTGGTTTTCGACTTACCGGACCGGTTCGGGGCCCAAGCTGGCGGCCATCGTTTCCGATGCGTCGGAAGATTTGCGCGACCGCTCGGAGGCAGGGCTCCATTCCGCGCTTTCCACGTCGCGCATCCTGGTGGGCGCGGTGTCACACGAAGTCCGGAACTTCAGCGCGGCGGCGGCCGTGGTCCACGCCAACCTGGCGCGTTTTCCGGGACTCCGCGAGAGCGACGACTACAAGGCCCTCGGCACCTTGGTGGAAGGTCTGACGAAAATCGCCTCGGCCAGGGCGCCGCTGGCTCCCGAGTGCGCGCCGGCGGGCGTGGACTTGCACGCCGTGCTGGAGGAACTCCGCATCGTCGTCGAGCCCTCCTTTCTCGAATCAGAAACCGATATTCAGTGGGACGTCGCCCCCCAACTGCCGCCGGTCCGCGGCGACCACCATCGCCTGCTCCAGGTGTTCCTGAATCTGGCCCAGAACAGCCACCGCGCCATGCAGGGCCAGGAGCGAAGACGACTCTCGATCTCGGCGGCCATCGAAGGCGATTGGACCGTGGTCCGATTCCGCGATACCGGTCCGGGAGCCCGGCTGTCGGACCGCTTATTTGAACCGTTCCAGCCGGGCGCCGACGGAAGCGGGTTGGGCCTTTATGTTTCCCGGGCCATGATCCGCGCTTTCGACGGCGACCTGCGATACGAGCCGCAGCCGGCCGGAAGCTGCTTCGTCGTACACCTGGCCCCCTTCGGTGGGGAACTGTCAGGAGCCTGATGGACGTTACGCCGCCCGCCAAAATCAGAATCTTTCTGATCGACGACCATAGCCTCTTCCGAGAGAGCCTGGCGCGGCTTCTCGCAGACGAGCCTGATTTTGAGATTGCCGGGAAATGTCCCTCGGTGGAGGAGGCGCTTTCCGTTCTGGCTTCCCGCCCGGCGGATATCGTGTTGCTCGACCTGGAACTGGGAGGAGAGCACGGCTCTGCGTTCTTCTCGCGGGCGCGGCAGGCCGGCTTTCAGGGGCGGGTTCTGGTCGTGGCGGCCGCAGTGAGCCGTCCGGAGGCCATGGAACTGGTTAAGCTGGGCGTCTCCGGCTTTTTCCTGAAGGAGAGTCCGCCGGAATTGCTGGCCAAGAGTATCCGGCAGGTGATGAAGGGAGAGACGTGGCTCGACCAACGGTACCTGGAGGCCGTGGCCCAGATCGTGAGGCCGCCGGCGGAAGACCAGAAACCGCAGTTCACCGAGCGGGAGCGGTCCGTGCTGCGGGGCGTTCTGGAAGGCCTCTTAAACAAGGAGATCGCCCATCGACTCGGGATTTCCGAAAGCTCGGTGAAATCCGCCGTCCAACACCTTTTCGAGAAGACCGGGGTGAAAACCCGCGGGCAGTTGGTGAGAGCCGCGCTGGAAAAACACCGCGATCAGTTGTAAGCGGTGGATCGCAGAATGTAGATTGTGGATCGTGGAAAGACTTAGGCCCACTTTTCGCAAACCGGCTGCTGGGATGCCGGCATAGCTGCTCTATGTGGCACAATAGCCCGGAAAGGAGCCATGCATGGAAACGAAGAAGAGGAGAGCATTCTTGAAGTCGGCGATGGGGATAGGTGGGGGAGCGGCGGTGGGCGCGATGGCGGCAGCGGCCGCGACCGGAGGGCGCACCAAGGTGGCGGGAGGCATTCGCGCCGGCAACCTGTATTTCAGCTCAGGGCTGACCGGCGTGCGAGCCGAGGCGCGCAAGGATCCGCTGGCCTTCGGCGGCGACATCAAGGAGCAGACCCACACCATCCTCAAGCAGCACAAGGCAAACCTGGAGGCGCTGGGATCGTCGCTCGAAAACGTGCTGAAGGTGACCGTCTTCTTGGCCGACGTGAAGACCGAGAAGAACGCCATGAACGAGGTCTACGCGCAGTACTTCCCGAAAGACGCGCCGGCGCGGAGCGCCTTTGGAGTGGATTTCCCGGACGTCGCGACGCGGGTGGAGATCGAACTGGTGGCGTGGATCCCGTAAAGGAATTGAGGAAGTTAGTCGAAGCTTTTCAACCGCTGGACGGCGCCGGCGTCGAGGCGGCGGATCACCTCGGTCACCAAATCGACAGCGCGGTCGAAGTCGGCGCGGCTGAGCAGGCCGTTGTGGTTGTGAAGGTAGCGGGTGGGGACGGAGATGTTGATGCTGGGGGCGCCGCCGTAGACCTTCTGCATCTCCGCGCCGTCCTCGCCGTAGCCGCTCAGCAGCTCGTATTGCAAGGGAATACCCTTGTCGCGGGCGGCGCCGGCCACGAAGTCGCGCAGCTTCACGTTGGGGAGCATGGAGCTGTCGTGTAAGAAGACGCCCGGTCCGGCGCCGACACGTTCCTGCGCTTCATCCATGGAAATGCCGGGGTAGTCGGAGGCCACGCCCACCTCGATACTCAACCCGATGTCCGGCTTGACCTGGTAGGCGCTGGTATGCGCGCCGCGGAGCCCGATCTCTTCCTGCACGGTGGCCACCGCGTAGACGCTGGCCGGCGGCGGGTTTTGCTTGAGTCGCCGCATCACCTCAATCATGACCCCCAGCCCGACGCGGTCGTCCCAGGCTTTCGCCAGATACAGCTTGCCGTCGTTGAGGGGCGTGAAGCGGCTGTCGGGGGCGATGGGATCGCCGGGGCGGATGCCGAGGCGCTCCTCGGCGTCCTGCTTGTTCGTAGCGCCGACGTCCAGGAACATCTTGTCCCGTTCGAAGACGCGGGTTCGCTCGGCCTGTCCCATCACGTGGGGAGTCTTCAAGCCGGTGATGCCCAGCACCGGGCCTTTGCGGGTGAGGATGAGGAAGCGCTGGCTGATCAGGCCCTGGTCGAGCCAGCCGCCCAGGGTTTGAAACTTGACGAAGCCGTCGGGGGTGATGTACTTGACGAGCATTCCCAGCTCGTCCATGTGCGCGGCCATCATCACGCGGGGTGAGCCGGCGGGGCCCTCGAGCACCGAGATTAGCGAGCCCAGGCCGTCGGTCTCGGTGCGGGTCGCGAGGGGCGCCAGCTCGCGGCGGACGATGGCGCGGACGGGACCTTCGAATCCGCTGGGGCCGTGGGCGTTGGTCAGCTCTTCCAGGAGTTTCTCGATGCGGTCCAGATCGCGGGCGGGGGCCAGGGAGGCGAGAGCAAGGCACAGTAAGAGTCGTTTCATGGCCCCACCACGTTACACCAGTAGGCGCAGGACCGTCCATAGGATCTTGGCGCCGGCCGCCAAGCTCGCGCGGAGGGTACCGGAGATCTTGCTGGTTCCGATGCGGCGGCGGTAGGAAACAGGAACTTCGAGGACGCGCAGGCCGTTGCGCAGGGCTTTGATCTGCATTTCGATCGTCCAGCCGTAGCCGGGGTCGCGCATGTCGAGCTGCCGGAGGCTCGAGGCGCGGATGGCCCGGAAGGGTCCCAGGTCGGTATAGCGGTGGCCGTAGAGCAGGCGGATCAGCGTAGTCGCCAGCCAGTTGCCGAAACGCTGGTGGGGCAGGAGCGCCCCGGCTTCGCTCTGGCCACGGGTGCGGGAACCGAGAACGAGGTCGGCGCGGCCTTCTGCGATGGGCTGGACCATGGCCGCAGCTTCGGCGGGGACGTCGCTCGAGTCGGCGTCCATGAAGACCACTACGTCGGTAGCGGGATCGAGGGCGGCGATCCCGCGCAGGCAGGCGCTGCCGTAGCCGCGGCGGGGCTCGGAAACGACGGTCGCCCCGGCAGCGACGGCGACTGCGGCCGTGCGGTCAGTTGAGCCGTTATCCACCACCAGGATCTGCGAGTACAGGGCCGAAGGAATCTCGGCCAGCGCTCGCCCGATGGACTGTTCCTCGTTGAGCGCGGGGATGATCAGCGCCGCCCTTGCCTGGGGGTGCGGGCTCATGTTACAAAGAAAGATAGCAGACCTCATGGCCGAGCTCGAAAAGCAGCCTGAGACCCCGGAGGGGCATTGGAGCCCGCCGCATTCTGGCGCATGGTGGATGGACTTGCGCGCCTGGGTGCGGGACGTGGTCATTTCGGTGGTCATCGCCGCCATCGTCATCGTGTTCCTCTACCAGCCGGTGAAGGTCGAGGGCACGAGCATGATGCCCTGGCTCACCGACCAGGAACGGATCTTCGTCAACAAGTTCGTCTATCGCTTCGGCGAGATCCACCGCGGGGACATCGTGGTGTTCTGGTTCCCGCTCGATCCCACGAAATCGTACATCAAGCGGGTCATCGGGTTGCCCGGGGACACGGTGGAGATCGACCAGGGGACGGTGCTGGTCAACGGCCAGGTGGTGGAAGAGAACTATGTGCCCGAGCAGTACCGGGATCGGATGAGTTATCCACCGGTGAAAGTCGAGCCGGACCATTACTACGTGCTGGGGGACCATCGGAACGCGTCCAACGATAGCCGCACGTGGCGAACCGTAGAGCGGAAGCTGATCTATGGTAAAGCCGTGTTTGTCTACTGGCCACTGGAGAAGTTCGGGGTGCTCCATTGAGTGACGCCATCCTCGCCCTCGAAGACGGGACCGTTTTCGAGGGCCTGAGCCTGGGGGCGAAGGCGGAGTGTTACGGGGAAGTCGTTTTCAACACCGCGATCACCGGCTACCAGGAGATCTTCACCGACCCGTCCTATAGCGGGCAGATCGTCATTCTGACCAACCCGCAAATCGGAAACTACGGAGCGAACGGTGAGGACAGCGAAGCCGCCCGGCCGTATATCGAGGGGCTGGTGGTGCGGGAGTTCTCGGCGATCGCGAGCAACTGGCGATCCAAGGAGCACGCCGGCGATTTCCTTTCGCGGGCGAGCATCCCGGTAATTTCGGAGATCGACACGCGGCTGCTGGTGCGAAAGCTGCGCTCAAGCGGCGTGATGCGGGGCGTGGTGTCCTCGATCGAGCGCGACCCGGCGAAGCTCGTGGAGAAGGCCCGGCAGATCCCATCGATGGGCGGGCTCGATCTGGCCACGCAGGTTTCGACCAAGCACCGCTATGAGTGGACCAAGGGAATTGATCCCTGCTCGCCCTCGGACCGGATCGGGGAGTCCCGGGAGCCATGGTTGCACGTGGTGGCCTACGATTTCGGCATCAAGCAGAACATCCTGCGGCGGCTGGTGCACGCGGGCTGCCGGGTGACGGTGGTGCCCGCGCTGACGAGCTGGGAAGACGTGCTGTCGCTCAAGCCCGACGGTGTGTTTCTCTCGAACGGCCCGGGCGATCCGGAGCCGCTCCAGCAGCAGGCCGGGAACGTAAAGCGGTTGATCGGGCGCGTGCCGATCTTCGGCATCTGTTTGGGCCACCAGATCCTCGGCCTCGCGCTGGGCGGGCGGACCTACAAACTGAAATTCGGGCATCGCGGGGCGAACCATCCGGTCATCAACCTGACGAATCAGAGGGTCGAGATCACCTCGCACAACCACGGCTTCGCGGTGGATCCCGATTCGCTGAAGCAGAGCGAGGTCGAGATCACGCACATGAACCTGAACGACCAGACGCTGGAGGGCTTTCGCCACCGCAGCGAGCCGGTGTTCTGCGTGCAGTACCACCCGGAGGCGGCCCCAGGTCCGCACGATTCGCACTACCTGTTCGAGGAGTTCGTCAACTTGATGCAGAAGATATGAGAAACCAGAAAGCCACAGAGACACAGAGAGCACAGAGAAAAGATTGTTCTCCGTGTTCTCTGTGTCTCTGTGGCATTCTGGTTTTTGACTACTGATGCCCAAGCGCACTGACATCCACAAGATCCTGATCATTGGCTCGGGGCCGATTGTGATCGGGCAGGCGTGCGAGTTTGACTACTCGGGGACGCAGGCGTGCAAGGCGCTGCGCAGCGAGGGCTACGAGGTGGTGCTGGTCAATTCGAACCCGGCGACCATCATGACCGATCCGGAGCTGGCCGGGGCCACCTACGTGGAGCCGCTCGACCGCCAGTACCTGGAGGCGATCATCGAGCGGGAGCGGCCGGACGCGCTGCTCTCGACCGTGGGCGGGCAGACCGGGCTGAACCTCTCGGTCGAGCTGGCCGAGGCGGGCATCCTCGACAAGTACGGCGTGGAGCTGATCGGCGCCAAGATCGAGGCCATCAAGAAGGCCGAGGACCGGCTCCTGTTCAAAGACGCCATGCGCAGGGTCGGCCTGGAGGTGCCGCAGTCCCAACTGGTGAACAACCTGCGGGACGGGGCGGAGTTCGCCTCGCGGGTGGGCTATCCGGTCGTATTGAGACCCAGCTTCACCCTGGGAGGCAGCGGCGGCGGCATCGCCTACAACGGCGAGGAGCTGACCGAGCTGCTGGCGCGGGGTCTGGACCTTTCGCCGGTCCACGAGGTGCTGATCGAGGAAAGCGTGCTGGGGTGGAAGGAATACGAGCTGGAGGTGATGCGGGACCTGGCCGACAACGTCATCATCATCTGCTCGATCGAGAACTTCGACCCCATGGGCGTGCATACCGGCGACTCGATCACCGTGGCGCCAGCGCAGACGCTGAGCGACCGCGAGTATCAGATGATGCGCGACGGGGCGATCCGCTGCATCCGCGAGATCGGCGTGGACACCGGCGGGTCGAACGTGCAGTTCGCCATCGAGCCCTCGACCGGCCGCATGGTGATCATCGAAATGAACCCGCGCGTGTCGCGCAGCTCGGCGCTGGCGTCGAAGGCCACCGGCTTCCCCATCGCCAAGATCGCCGCCAAGCTGGCCGTGGGGTATCGCCTCAACGAGATTCCCAACGACATCACGCGCAAGACCCCGGCGTCGTTCGAGCCGACCATCGACTACGTGGTGGTCAAGATCCCCAAGTGGCAGTTTGAGAAATTCCCCGGCGCGGAGCCGTTGCTGGGGACCCAGATGAAGAGCGTGGGCGAGGTGATGTCCATGGGGCGGACGTTCAAAGAGGCCCTGTGGAAGGCGATCCGAAGCCTTGAGACCGGCAAGGCGGCGGGCAGCGAAACCTATGAGCCAAAGCTGATCCCGCAGAAGCTGATCACACCGACCCCCGACCGGCTCGGCTACATCCGCTTCGCGCTGACCCAGGGATTTTCGATCCGCGAGATCGCCGAGATGACGCGGATCGACGCGTGGTTCCTGCAGCAGGTCAAAGAGGTCGTGGACCTGGAGCAGGAGCTCGAAGCGGCGAGCCTGGAGAGCGTCTCCAAGGAAAAGCTGACCCAGGCCAAGCGGTATGGCCTCTCGGACGAGCGCCTGGCGCGGATGTGGGGAGCAACCGAAATCGCGGTACGGAAGAAGCGCAAGGCGGCCGGAATCCGGGCCGTGTTCAAGCGCGTGGACACCTGCGCCGGGGAGTTCGAGAGCTTCACGCCCTACCTCTATTCGTGCTACGAGTGGGAGTGCGAGGCTAATCCCTCGGACCGCAAGAAGGTTATGATCCTGGGCAGCGGGCCCAACCGCATCGGCCAGGGCATCGAGTTCGACTACTGCTGCTGCCACGCCTCATTCGCCTTGCAGGAGCTGGGTTGCGAGTCGATCATGGTGAACTGCAACCCGGAGACGGTCTCGACCGACTACGACACCAGCGACCGCCTCTACTTCGAGCCGCTCACGCTCGAGAATGTTCTGAACATTTACGATACCGAGAAGCCGGACGGGGTGATCGTGCAGTTCGGCGGGCAGACGCCGCTGACCCTCGCCTTGCCGCTCAAGGAGCAGGGCGTGCCGATCATCGGCACGGCGCCGGAGTCGATTGACCTGGCCGAGGACCGCAAGCGCTTCGGACGGCTGCTCGAGAAGCTCGAGATCCCGCAGCCGGAGAACGGAACGGCGACCAGCCCCGAGGAAGCGCGTGTGGCCGCGCGGCGCATCGGTTACCCGGTGCTGGTGCGACCTAGCTACGTGCTGGGAGGCCGGGCCATGGTTATCGCCTACGACGAGGAGACCATCGACCGCTACATGCGCGAGGCGGTGATCTACTCGCAATCCCGGCCGGTGCTGATCGACCGCTTCCTGGAAGACGCTACGGAAATCGACGTGGACTGCCTCGCCGACGGCCAGGACGTGCTGATCGCCGGCATCATGGAGCACATCGAGGAAGCGGGCGTCCACTCCGGCGACAGCTCCTGCGTGCTGCCGGCGATCGCCATCGGCGAGGAACAGCTCGCGACCATCAAGGACTACACCATCCGCCTGGCCCGCGCGCTGAACGTGATCGGGCTGATGAATGCGCAGTACGCGATCCAGAACGGGAAGGTGTATGTGCTCGAGGTGAACCCGCGGGCCTCGCGCACCGTGCCCTACGTGAGCAAGGCGACCGGGGTGCCGCTCGCCAAGCTCGCCGTACGGCTGATGACCGGAGCGAAGCTGCGGGATCTCGGCTACTCGACCGGCGCGCTCGAGGTGAAGCAGTACTTCGTCAAGTCGCCCGTTTTCCCGTTCCACAAGTTTCCGGGAGTGGACCCCATCCTCGGGCCGGAGATGCGCTCCACCGGTGAGGTGATGGGCGTGGGCGAAATCTTCGGCGAGGCCTTCGCCAAGGCCCAGTTGAGCGCGGGCCAGGCATTGCCCGAGCAGGGCTCGGTCTTCCTCAGCGTCAACGATCGCCAGAAGCAGGATGCCGTGGAAGTGGCGCGGAAATTCGCCGACCTGGGCTTTTCGCTGGTCGCCACGCGGGGCACCGCGTTCGCCTTGAAGGCGGCGGGGATCGACTGCCGCACGGTATTGAAGGTCAACGAGGGCCGGCCGAACGCGGTGGATCTGATCAAGGCCGGCGAGCTGAGCCTGATCATCAACACGCCCGCCGGGGCGCATTCCTTCTTCGACGAAAAATCCATTCGCCGCGCGGCGGTCACCCATCGAATCCCTTGCATTACGACCCTCAGCGGGGCCAAGGCGGCCGCCCACGGCATCGCCGCGCGCCGGAAGAATCCGGTGCGCGTGTGGTCGCTGCAGCAGTTGCACACTCTTGTGGGGTAAGCCTCCGGCTTGCCCCTC
>JACQDI010000075.1 GCA_016201195.1 Acidobacteriota bacterium
AAGAGACCGGCGCACGGATCGGGGTTCGCTACGCGGAGGGCTTCCGCCAGCATCGGGGTCACGCCTACCCGCAGGGGGATCTGCTCGGCGACGCGCTAGGAGGTCGCAAATGCTGAAACTGGCTATCGCCCTCGCCGCGCTTTCGGGTCTGGTCACCGGCCCCAACGGACAGCCGGTGGCCGGGGCCAAGGTCGGCGCCAGCCCCTTCGAGCAGAACCTGGACACCGTGTTCGCCAGCACCAACGCCCAGGGTGAGTATTCCTTCGATCTGCCCGAGCACGACTACGTGCTTTACGTGGACGCCGCCGGCTACGAGATGGCCATCGAGGCCGCCCGCGCCGGCCGCCTGGACTTTCACCTCGAGCCAGGCGCCCCGCCCGCGCTTTCGGAAACCTACCTGGCCTCGGCACGGACCACCGAAAGCCCCCTGCTTGACGAGCAGTACCGCCAGATCGAGAAATACTATGACCGGCTCATCGCCGAATCCGAAGCCCGCCGGCCCTCCAAGTGGAATCGGGACTTTTCATCGCTCGACCGCTACCTGGCCTCCGTCGAGCCTCATCGGAAACGGTTCATCGAGATGATGGGGGGCTTCCCCGGGGAAAAGACGCCGCTCAACCCCCGCCGCGAGTTGGTTGGCGAGAGCGACGTCTACCGGACCGAGCGCGTGTGGCTGGATGCACTTCCGGGCGTCCAGGTCTACGGGATGCTATTGACGCCGAAGCGCCCAGGCCCAGGGGGCACCCCAAGGGGCGCCCCCCGCCCGGCGCTCATCACGCAGCACGGCATGGGCGGATCGCCCGCTATGACCGCCGGCGTCTCTGAGCGCGATGACTATATGCGCCGCTTCGGCGCCCAGGCCGCCGAGCGCGGCTACGTGGTGTTCGCTCCCTACATTGTCAGCGACGCCTCCCAGCGCAGCCGCCTGCATCGTAAAGCTATTTCAGTCGGAACCACCTTGCAGATCCTGGAACAGTGGAAGATGGTCCGGGTGACCGACTTCCTGACCTCGCTCCCCGAGGTGGATCCGGCGCGCATCGGCTTCTACGGCATCTCCTGGGGCGGCCGCACCACCCTCTACGCCGCCGCCATCGACACGCGCCTGGCTGCCGTCGCCGTCTCGGGCTACTTCAACCAGACCACCAAGAAACAGTTCGAGCGCTCGACCTATTCCACGGCCTATATCGATACCCCAGAGGAATACGCCTTCTTCACCAACCTCATCACCGAGTTCTCCGACGCCGACCTCGCCTCACTCGTCGCTCCCCGCCCCCTGTTCATTGAGTCGGGCACCCTAGACACGGCGGCCTACTTCAAGGACGCCTACATCGAGTACACGAGGGCGCGGGAGTTCTACCGCCGGCTAGGCGTCAGCGACCACGTCGAGTTTGGGCTGTTCCGCGGACTGCACTTGATCCACGGCACAAAGGCGTTTCAGTTTCTGGATCGCTGGCTCAAACCCTGAATGCCACAGAGGCACAGAGAGCACAGAGCCATTACTTAGGTTTTCTCTGTGTCCTCTGTGCCTCTGTGGCAAAGCTTTTCGCGCACCGGAAACCGATGTTGGGGCTGCGCTCCGCGGGGCGGGCCCAACTTCGGTAAGCGCAGGTGAGGTACTTGGTCACGTCGGCCCAGGAGCCGCCGCGCAGCACGCGGTACATCCCGCTTTCCGGGCCATGCGGGTTCTTCTCAGCAGCCCGCTGGTAGTAATCTTTGTCGTACCAGTCGGCGCACCACTCCCAGACGTTTCCCGCCATATCGTACAGACCGAAATAATTCGGCTTGAACTTGCACACCTCGACCGGGCCCTCGAAGGTATTGAAGCGCGCGTCCTTGTTATTGGGATTCCGGTCGCCCCAGGGATACTCTTTGCCCACGTCCAGGCCGCGGCAGGCCCGCTCCCATTCGGCTTCAGTCGGCAGGCGCTTGCCGGCCCAGCGGGCGTATGCCGCCGCATCGTCCCAGCTTATGTCCGCCACCGGAAACTTCTCCATTCCCTTCGGGATCTCGCCATTGGGCCAGTTGTAGGGCGGGCGGTGCCTGGTGGCTTTCACGAACACGGCGTATTGCTCGTTCGTCACCTCGTGCTCGTCGAGGTAGAACGGATCCACGTGGATGGTGCGCACCGGCCGGTCGTCCTTCATCAGGATGGGATACCACTTCAGGTCGTCGTCGGGGAGCGCGTGGGAGCGCCCGCGCTGGAACTCGCCGCCGGGAATAAACACCATCCCCGGCTCGGCGGCGCTCAGGAAGGACAGGACGCAGAAGAAGGCCGCGCTAGCCGTAAATGGTCGAGATTTCATCCGTGGGAATGTAGCTGTTGGGTCCGAGCGGATCGACATACACATACGCTCGCCCGGAGGGGGTGTTGCGAATCTCCTTGCTCCAGTCGATGCCAAGCGCCGAATACATCGTGGCCACCACGTTCTCCGTGCGCGGTTGCTCCTTGTGGTTCCAGCCGGTCTCCAGGCACTTGGCGCCCTGGGAATCGGTGCGGCCCAACACGCGATCCGGCTTCACGCCCGCCCCGGCAAACAGGGCCGGATAGCACTTGTTGTAGTGATCGCGCCCGGCCATGTTGTTGAGCGCGCCGGGTGTGCGGCCGAACTCACCGAGGCCCACCACGAGGGTCTCGTCGAGCAAGGTCTTCGAAGGATCGGTCTTCGAGCGGATCGTGGACAGGTCCTCCAGCAGGCTGGAAAACGCCGGGTCGAACTCGTTGCAGAGCATGTAGTGGTTGCTGCCCGCCTTGTGATCCCAGATCTTTACGTGGTGGTCCCAGCCGGGGTGGCAGATGTGGATGTAGTGCGTGCCGGCGTCCTGGGCGAACACGTTTCGCGCCAGGATGCAGGAGATGCCCACGGTCGTATTACCGTAGCGCTTGCGGTCGCCCTCTGCAATCTGGAACGCCGCCGGCCAGCGCTCATCGGTGAGCAGCCGGTGCGCGGTATCGTAGAAAGCTTCGTAGCCTTCCATCTCCTTGCCGTAGCCAGCCAAGCGCGCCCGCTCGGCCTTGCGCAGTTCCTCGAGCAGCCTCCAGCGCTCCTCGAGCAGCTCCACCGCCTTCTGGTCGAGAGCCATACCCTTGACGGCGGCATCGGGGTTGATATCCACAACCGAGAAGCGCGGCGGCAGAAAGCCGGTCGACAGCGCCCCCGGAAATGCCTTGTCCAGGTTGAAGGACATGTAGGTCGGGAACGTATCCTGTTGGCGGCGTCGCGGCTCGAGCTCCATGGCGATCACGGAGCCGACCGACGGAATCTCGCGCGCGAAGGCCACGTTCAACTGGCGGCCGGTCTGCGTGTAATACTGCCCGCGGAAATGCACCTCTTCGTGACTGAGCATCGAGCGCAGAATGACGAGCTTGTCCAGATGGTTTTCGAGGTGTGGAAAGAGCTTCTTCGAAAGATACAGGTCGGGCCGGACCTTACGCATATCAAGATCCTTCGGCGTTCCGGGGTTCTCCTTGAAGTCAAAGGATTCGACGTGGCTGATGGCCCCCGAGATCTCGAAGAACAATACGTTGCGGGCGTTGCCGCGCGGGTGAACCTTGGAGCCACTGGCGGCCAGCTTCAGCGGCCACACGGCGTCGGCCGAAGCGGCCAGCAGGCCGAGGCCGCCCAGCTTGAGAAGATCCCGCCGGGACTGCACCATCTCCCCTACTGTCTTCTGTGTCATGCTGCTACCTCAATAGTTGAAGAAGAACTCCACCTGGTTGATGAGCGCCCACTGGAGGTTTTGCGCCCCCTCGCGCCGGTTCTTGTCGAGGGCGGCCACCGAGATCCGCTTCTCCTCGTCTGACGGCGGGCGGCACAGGGTCGCCAGGAACATCTCGTCGACGATGCGGGAGTTGTCCTGGTAGGCATCGAGCAGCCGCTCGACGCGGCTGTCCTTGGCCGCCAGCACCCGGTCGGTCACCACCGGCGATTGCATCAGCAGCAAGGGCTGCAGCGGCGAGCCGGTGAGCGGCCGCGGCGGGTTGTTACGGTTCGACTGGCCGAAGGTCTGCATGAAGTATTTCACGTCGCCGCCGCCGGCAGGCCCGCTCAACTGCATGGCCATGCCCAGGTTTTCGTTGACCTCGCCCTCGTCGTCGTTCTTCGCCCGGCGGCCGCTCCCGAAGCTACCCGGGCGGCCAGTGGCGAGCACGATCGAGTCATGCAGCTCCTCGGCGCTCAGCATTCTGACGAACTTGCGCGCATAGTACTTGGTGTAGGCGTCTTTCCACTCCCCGTCGAAGCGGGCCGAAAGCTGGTAGGCGTTCGAGCGGCAGATGTTCGCCAGCAGGCGCCGCAGGCTGTGGTTGTTCGCGCGGAAGTCCTTGGCCAGCGCCTCCAGCAGCTCGGGATGGGAGGGCTGCAACTGCCAGCCGGCGGGGACGTTCTTGGGGTCCTGCCGCGCCAGATCGAATTCGTCGAACGGCTCGACGATGCCGAAGCCCATCAGCTTCGCCCAGAACAGGTTCACCGTAGCCCGGGCAAACTGCGGATGGCCGGTGAGCATGCGGCCCAGCTCCTCGCGGTTCTCGGCGCCGGACCGGGCTCGCTCGCCGGTGAGGATGAACGCCGGGCTCGCGGGCCCGCCGAAGCGCGGCGTGCGGATCATGCTCGCGCCCTTGGTGTTGTAACCCGGGGCCGCGTCATCGATCAGAAACTCGCCCGACTGCGGTTTGCCGTCTTCCCAATACATCAGATAGCGCGAGCGGCCCAGAAACGCCGAGTTCTGGAAGAACTCCGAGCGCTTCTTCTTGCTCAGCCAGACGTTGACCTTCTCCAGGTGGCCGCCGCCGTCGTGGCAGTAGATGCAGGAAAGGTTGATGCCCAGGAAAGTCTTGGCGTAGAGAACGGCCAGCTCGTCGTCGGTGTCGAGTTGCTGGACCATGCCCAGGTCGTCGCCGTCGTCGGGCTGGGCCTTGCCCTGCACGTGCTCGAGCGCGATCAAGTTGGAGGCCGCCACCACATGGTTGCTCTTGGCCGAGGCGGCGATGATCGAGCGGGCCACGTCGTCGTAAGGCCGGTCCACCCGCAGATTCTCCTTCATCCAGTAGTGGAACAGGTTCTGCCCGCGCCCCATCTTTCCGTTGGCGCGGAACAGGTCCATGAAGAAGTAGGCCCACTTGTCGACGAACGCCTCGCTCTGGAGGAGCTTTTCGATGACCTTGTCCCGCTTGGCCGGATCGGGATCGGCGACAAAGGCCCGTGTGCCGTCAGGCGAGGGAATGCGGCCGGTGAGGTCGAGGGTGACGCGGCGCAGGAACTCGTTGTCCGAGGCCAGGGCGCTGTGAGGCACGCCGTCGCGCTCCATCTTGCCGAAGATCTGCTCGTCAAGAAAATTGCGGCGCGGCATCCGCTCTTGCAACGCCTTCACCCTGCCGGGGAGCGAGCCGGCGACGCGCTCGGTCAGCGCGCCCGCGTCCTTCGATTGCGGCGGTTGAAACAGCGGCGCGTGCGCCTCGGCAAAGCGATCCGAGGCCATGGATTCCTCGCGCGCCTTTTTAGGGGGCTTGTCTGCTGCCAGTACTATGACGGCGCACACCACCACGGCGGCGCCGGTTGAAGCCAAATGCCTCATTCCAGCCTCCGGGGACAAATCTGCTTAAGATTATGAAATAAGGGAAGTTTGGTGTCAACGGAAGATTTGAGAAATTGAGGAAAGCACTCGGGCCCCGCCTTCCCTTCCTCAATTCCTTGCTTTCTAAACTCCCTAATTCATGATATAGTAATAACGAAACTTTCGTTATTGTTATATGTTGTCTATCTCGTCTCTGCTGGCAAGGATGGAGGGCTTGCACCCGGCCACCGGCGGGGTCTACACGACCGTCGACCTGGAGGTGCTGCTGGAGCGACCTCATCCTTCGCGGCTGACGGAGGCCATCGGGATGCTCATCCGCCACGGCTTCCTGCAGCGGCTGCGGCGGGGGCTGTACGTGGACTTGTTTCGCGGCTACCGCCCGGAGATCGCCGGGCTGCGCTGGGTGGCCCCGTCGTATCTGTCGACCGAGACGGCGCTCGACCGCCACGGCCTGTGCCAGACCGGCATCGTGCCCTTCACCTACGTCACCACGCGGCTGATCGCCCGTCGGGAGCACGCCGTGCGGCGCGTCGGGAACCACCAGTTCGTATACCGGCACGTGGCGAAGCACTTGTTCTTCGGCTACGATCCCGAGGACGGCCTGTTGCTGGCGCAGCCGGAGAAGGCGGTTCTGGACTTCTTGTACTTCGTTTTCAAGAAGCAGCGCTCGGCGATCTCGCCTCAGGATATCGACTTCCGGCGGCTCAATGCTGCCCGCTATCGCTCGCACCTGAAGGCCTACCGGCAGGCCGGCTTTTCCACTCTTGCGCTGAGGTGGCTAAAATGACCCTCGAAGAGGCGGTTCGCACTGCTGCTGAGCGGGCGCGCCGAATGCAGCTCGATCCGCAAGTGACCATCTCGGAGGTTTACGAGGCCGAGTTGCTGCGCCGGCTCCAGCAAACTCTGCGCGGGACCGTGGTGTGGAAGGGGGGCACAGTGCTGCGCCTGGAGGGCAGCGAGCGCTTTTCCCGGGACCTGGACGCCACCCGCCGGCGCCCGTCGCTGTCCACCCTGAAGCTGGAGAACGTTTTCACCGAGGCTGGCCGGGGCTTGCCCTATCTCAGCAACACGGAAGTCAGCAAGCACCCCGGCGCAGTCACGGCCGCCTACCGCTTCGCCATCCCCGGCCTGCGGCAGCCCGTGCGGGTGCTGGTGGAAATCTCGCTGCGGGAAAAGGTGCTGTTGCCGGCGACGCCGATCAGCACTGCCCGCATCGCTCATCCCTGTGGCGTCGAGCCGGTGATCGTCGCGCGGCTGGACCCAGCGGAGCTGCTGGCGGAGAAGGTTCGCGCCCTGGTTGTGCGGGGGGCAAGCCGCGACCTCTACGACGTCTACTGGCTGCTCCAGCGCGGGGCCGATCTCGACCTGCCCCTGTTTCTGCGCAAGATGGACTACTACCGGAAGCTCGGCAGGCCCGTTAACCCCTTTGCCGCCCTGGAGCGGGCCATCGCGGAGCTGGACCACTACGATCCCGCGAGGGCCAAGACGGAGCTGGCTAACCTGCTCCCCACCGCACAGCGGGACCTCGATTTCACGGTTATCGTGGAAGACGTCAGGCGCGCTCTGAGGTTGTGGCTTTCACGAATGCGGCCGACTTCAGCCAGGCGCCCAGGTCGTCGAGCAGCGAGTAGACGACCGGCGTGACGATCAGCGTCAGCAGCAGCGACAGCGACTGCCCCCCGGTGACCACGATGGCGATCGACCGCCGCTCCTCGGCCCCCGAGCCGGTGCCCAGCGCGAGCGGCATCATCCCTGCCACTAGCGTTGGGCTGAGTCATTCGCAGCGAATCATCTCTACCGGGTCCACCCGCATTGCGCGGCGTACGGGAAGCCAGCAGGAAGCAACTGCGACCACCAGGACGAGCGCGCCGGACGCCGAGTAGGTGGCGGCATCCCCGGATCCGACGCCATAGAGCAGACCCGAGAGCGCC
>JACQDI010000423.1 GCA_016201195.1 Acidobacteriota bacterium
ACTCCCCAGCGCCCCCACCCTTCGCAGGTCGCTCCAATACACGGGAAGGTCAGGATGAAACCAGTTGCGGTGATCGCTCGCCATCCACCCCTGCTCGAGCGCGGTCCAGATCGCCCGCTTCGCTGGATGGTCCGCCGGCACATCGATCGGGACCTTGCTGTCGCGCACCTCGGGCTTGCGGTAGAGCCGCGTCAGAATTTGTGCCGCTTCGGCGCGCGTGACCAGCGCCTCGGGCGTGGCGTGCAGGTCGCGCTCGTTCATCGGATACAGGCCGGCCAGCGCCGCCAGTTGAATGTCCCGGAACGCCGGATGCTCGAGCGGCAGATCGTCGAACCATTCGAGCGCAATCCCCTGGTCGAGCAGCGCGCGTTGAAAACGGCGTGTGAGGACCGGGTCAGCGGCCACCTGCTGGATCCCCACGCCGTTCTTCATCGTGAACCAGGCCAGCGTCGCCGCGGCCTCGCCGATGTTCCACTCCACCGGATGCAGCCGGTGTGCCCCGTTGGTGATATGTGTAGTTGCAATGCTCTTCCCCGCCGGCAGCAGGTTGACGGAGCCCACCGGCACCAGGGCGCCCAGCGGGATCTGGAACGGCCGCGACATCACCATCTTGCCCCGCTCGCCCTTTCCGCAGGGGTGAATGTCCACCATGTAGTGCCCGATCCCGATCGAGTCGGGCCGCTTCCGCGCCCGCGTCCCCTTCTGAAAATCAATCGTCAGGTCCTGCTCGACGATGCGCGCCCGTCCCACGATGCGACGCGATTCGCGGATGTAGGGGTACTTCGATAGCCCGTCGGCCGTCCCCATCGCTTCAGGATCAAGCCTCAACTGCGGGTAACCCTTCCCCTCGGCCTCGGTCTGCAGCCAGTAGAGAAACCCCAGCGACAGCCGCTTGG
The DNA here is from genome assembly GCA_016201195.1 of Acidobacteriota bacterium. Taxonomy (GTDB): domain Bacteria; phylum Acidobacteriota; class Terriglobia; order Bryobacterales; family JACQDG01; genus JACQDI01. The sequence continues at coordinate 897 of JACQDI010000423.1, forward strand.
CCTGCTGCAACGCGCGCGCCATGTCGAGCGGCGAGCGGTCGACGATCGACTCGTCCTTGTAGTCGTTGCCTCCCGGCCAGTTGACCAGCGCCAGCCGTCGCTCGAGGTTCAGCCGCCGCCAGCGGAAGAACGGCCCCGGCGACTGGTTATTCGGAATCGGCGGGTCCTCGCCGAACATCCGGTATTGCACCTGGCCTTTCCATCCCAGCTCGGTCGGATAATTCAGCAAAAAGGTGAAGGCCCGCGCGTCTCGGTTGTGCTCATACTCAAGTGGCTTGGGGATGGTGTGCTTCTCGCCGGGCCGGTCCTCGACAACAAACGGGTAAGTGAAGCTCTGCACGCACGCCGGATTCGCCGCTGGCGCCGCGTCCGGCTCGCCGGTATCGGCCTTCGACTCGGCTCCCACAACGTACTTCAATCCGGCGAGCGGCAGCAGGTCCCCCAGTTCGGTCGCGTCCAGCACAAAGCGGAACCGGAACCGGGTCACCTGCCGCGAGTCGAAGTTGTAGCCGAGGGCGGACGTCCGGTCCAAAGAAAAGATCGCCGTGCGCCGGTAAATCTGCACCCGTTCCTGGCCGAGCATCTCTTCGAGCACGGCCACACCCACTCGCGGCTCGAAGCACAACGCGCTCACGTAGCAGTTGCCCGGGTTGGACGCCCCGCCGTAGGCCGCGCGCACCCGCTTTCGAAAATCGTTGTACGAAGCCGTCCCCCCGGCGCGCTCGATAAAGCGGTTCTCGTCGAGCGCCGGCACCCCCCCTGCCGTGGCCTGCCCGCCGATCCAGTCGGTCTCTTCGGTGAGGCACACGCTCAGCTCCAGCCGCGAGGCGCGCAGCGCTGCCGCCACGCCTCCCATCCCCGCCCCCGCCACCAGCACGTCGCAAGCAGCTTCGGCCGGCTGCGCGGGAACATTCACCGTGTGGATCCACTGTTGCGGATCCCCCAGCGCGCGAACGGCCTGCACGTCAAGGAGTTGCGCCGCCAGCAGGAACGCGCTAAACACGGTAGCGGATCTCCAGTTGCGGCGTCGGAATCTCCACGCTGCCTCTGTATAACGAATCGATACAGTGGGCAAGGATGCCCGTGGTGAGCAGCGTGCGCTCTACCGGCGTCGGCTGCTTGCCGGTCAGGA
>JACQDI010000424.1 GCA_016201195.1 Acidobacteriota bacterium
CGCAGGACCCGCAGCCGTCGCTGTTCGCGTATTTCCAAACGTTCGAGGCGGAGGGCGTGACCCGCCTGCGCAAGGGCTTGATCGCCCTGGGGGCGGTGGAAGATTACTCGGAAGGCACGGTGTTTCGCCACGAGCTGACCCACTCCGGCCCCAAGCGTGACCGCCTGGAGCTGCTGCGCCACACCCGCGCGCATTTCGGGCAACTCTTCATGCTTTACGACGATCCGCAGTTTCAGGTTGACTCGTGGCTCGACCAGGCCGCCCGCAATGAGCCGGTCACCCGCTTGTGCGATGAATACGGAGCCGAGCACAGCCTGTGGCCCATCACCAGCCCGGACGGGATCGCGGCCATCCAGCGGTTAATGGCGCCGCAGAAGCTCCTGATCGCCGACGGGCATCACCGCTACGAGACCGCTCTCGCCTTCCGCAACGAGATTCCGCAGCTCGCCGGCGCGCGGAAGGTCATGATGACCCTGGTGAACATGCGCTCGCCGGGCCTGGTGATCCTGCCCACGCACCGCGTGGTGGGGAATATTCCGAATTTCGATCCGGCCCGGGTGCTCCAGGGAGCGAAAGCGTTCTTCTCGATCGAGGAACTCCCTACGCTCGCAGCGCTGGAGAACCGGCTCCGGTCGGCCCGGCCGAACCAGACCGTGCTGGGGGCGATCCTCAAGGGCGAGTCCCGCCTGTTCGCCTTGGTGACGGAGAACGCCGGACTGGATGTAACCGTGCTTCATCGAACCCTCCTCGGTGAGGTTCTCGGCTTGAGCGAGGAAGCCGTGCGGGACGAACAGAACATCCGTTATATTCGTGGATTCCAGGCGGCGACCCGGGAACTCGACGCGCCGGGCGCGCAAGCGGTATTCTTCCTCAACCCGGTGCGAGTCGAGCAGGTGGCCGCAGTCGCTTTCTCGGGCGGGGTGATGCCGCAAAAATCCACGGACTTTTTCCCCAAGCTGCTGTCCGGCTTGACGATCTACAGGATCGAGGAGTGAAACGGTGCGCCACTTTGTCTTTTTGATTTGCGCTGCCGGCCTGTGGCTGGCTCTCGCCGCCTGCAAGAAAAGCGGCAATCCCAACGTGGCGGCCACAGTTAACGGTTACAACATCACCTACGAGCAGCTCGACAAATACTACAAGTCGCAGACCCAGGGGACCTCGGAGAAGCCCGACGAAGAGCAAGCCACGCTGACCAAGCTCAACCTGCTGCGCGAGCTGATCGACAACCAGGTCATGATGCAGCGGGCCGAGCGGCTGGGCCTGATGGCCGTCGACTCCGACGTGGACGCCAAGCTCACCGAGCTGAAAGCCCCCTACACGCAGGAGGAATTCGACAACAACCTCAAGACGCGCGGCTTGACACTCGAGGAGATGCGCACCGAGATCCGGCGCAGCTTGAGCATCCAGAAGCTGTTCAACAAGGAAATCACCTCCAAGATCTCCATCAGCGACGCCGAGGTGCGCGCCTTCTACGACGCCAACAAGGCCAACTTCAACCTGGCCGAGCCGCAGGTGCACCTGGCGCAGATCCTGGTGACGTCGGTGCCCGACCCGCAGGTGCGCAACCTGCGCAACGACAAGGCCAGCAATGAGGAGGAGGCGCGCAAGAAGGTCCAGATGCTGGAGGCGCGGCTGCGAAAGGGCGAGGAGTTCGCCACCTTGGCCCAGAACTACTCGGAAGACTCCAATTCGGCCCCCAACGGCGGCGACCTCGGCTTCGTGCCGCAATCGGCGCTGGAAAAGGCGGACTCGGAGCTGCGCCGCACCGTGGCCCTGCTGCATCCGGGCGAAACGTCACCCGCTATCCGCACCCCGCAGGCCTACCGCATCATCAAGATGTTCTCCCGCGAGCCGGCCGGCCAGCGCGAGTTTTCTGATCCCCGGGTGCAGCAGACCATCCGGGAGACCCTTCTGAACCGCAAGGACCAGCTCCTGAAGGCAGCCTACTACGAAGTAGCGCGCAATGAGGCCCAGGTGGTGAACTACCTGGCCCAGACGGTCGTCGCGGATGCCGGAAAGACGAAGAAATAGGATCGTGGATCGGGTAGTGGGGTCTTAGGATCTGTTAAGAAATAACATTGCCAGATGTTCTAGGGAGGATCTCGTAGTTCCAGTCCCCATGAAACTCATCTCTGCGGAGAGTCACCTTCGCCATCTCCTTATCCGAGACTTTGATTCCCTTCGGATAGGGCCGGGTATCGAGTTCGGCATGTACCTCGAGGCCCTTGGTTGTCGTTGTGCCCGCGATCAGGCTGACGATTACGCCGAGACTGGTGAGCGGCTGACCTCGCCAGTTCTGACTGATGAAGGAGAATAACCGGTGTTCAATCTTGTTCCATTTGCTGGTGCCGGGAGGAAAGTGGCAAACGGTGACGCGCAGTCCGGTCTCGTCGGCCAACTTCTGCAACTCCAGCTTCCACAGCCGCACACGCGAACCATTGCTGCCACCGGAATCGGCGGTAATCAGCAACCGTTTGGCCCGAGGATACTTCGGCTTACCCACACAATCCCACCAGCGGCGAATCGTCTCCACGGCAAAAGAGGCCGTGTCGGGACCGACACCGACCGTCACCCATCCGGTGTTCTGGGCCAAGTCGTAGATCCCATACGGAGTCGCACGGCCCAGTTCGGGAACCCGAAAATCATGGACGCGAACCCGCTCCGGATCCCCCTTAGGCCGCCACTCCCGCCCCTGGTTCTTGAAGTCTCCCACCAGTTCCTTCTTCTTGGTATCCACCGAGATGACCGGTTGTTTCCACCGGAGGTACTGCCGCACCTTGTCATGGATATGCTCAAACTGTGCGTTGCGGTCCGGATGGCCGTCGCCTTCTTTGGTCTTGCGGTTACCCTGCAAACTGTAGTCCATCCCATGCAGCAGTTCGGCTACCACCGGGTAGGTGATCTGGTGGTCCAGGCGCTGCAGTTCCTCGGCTAGCTTCCGCACGCTCTTGCAGGTCCATCGCAAAGGCGATTCCGGATCACCTCGCGTCGTCGACTCCACCATTCTCTCCAGGTCCGCTGCTAGGGTTGCATCTTTCTCCACGGCCTTCTTGCGTCCACCACCCTGTCGGCGAATTCGTCCCGCCGAGCGCCCCGCGGGCCGTCGCAGCTCAGCCAAGCCTAGGCGAATGACTTGACGCGAGACGCCAGTCGCTCGCGACACCGCCGAAATGCCGCCCTGTCCCCATGCTGTGCTCTCAGCCGCCACAACCAGACGCCGGGAGCGTTCGTCCAGGACCTTCTCCAGCGCTGCAAATCTCTTCCGGACTCCAGCCAAGGCATCCATCCCTCATAGCATACCTCAAAACAATTCACTATGGTAATGTTATTTCTTAACAGACCCTAACGAAGCGTTGCAGCCGACGACGGTGAGGGCGGGATTTGATCGACGTGACTCAAAGAAAGCTACGTGAAGCTGAGTTCTTTCTGTGGCACCTCGTCGATGACGGTCAGAAGGCCGTGCGCAACGAGCCTGAGGCGTTTGGGTTCTACCTCAGCGCCTTTCTTTCGGCTGGACGGAGCGTGACCTTCGCGCTCCAGTATGAGGAGAAGGCCAAGTACGACAAGTGGTTTCCCCATTGGTTCGGGAACCTCAGCGCCGAAGATCAGAACCTTCTCAAATTCTCGAAGGACCAGCGCAACTCCGAGCAGAAACGTGGCGGTGCCGACGTGACGGTCATTTGGGAATACGTCCCAGTCACTCAGGTCAGGACGGAGCGCGCAACGCATCCGGCTTACGGCTTCCACTGGTTTGGTCCGCCGGGAACGCCTCCCCCGCGGGTCGGAATCCCGGTACACTTATTCGAGTCGAGCCGCGGCGATCAGCAAGTGACATTGGCTTGCCAACGTTACGTGGGACTACTGGCTAGGTTGGTGGAGGACTTTGTGCAGGCTCACTCATAGCTGGGTGAGGCCAACGAGGTATTGCAGCCGACGGGCAGACAGCGCCCGCCGCTAGACGCCTGGTCGTTAGACAGAACTGCCGCGCTTGGACGAAACGCACAAGTATCGTGGGTGGGAGCGGACCGCGGACCGTTGGCTGAATTGACGTTGATTATTGCCCTTGCCGAGCGGCTTGCCGGATGGCTGAAAAGCTTGTTGGACGCCGACGCAGAAACTCGGGCCCGCTGGAAGGGCGCAGTTCAGCTGCTGCAAGAAGCGGTGCTTAACACTCAGGCCTACGTCGTGCAGTTGGATCGAGGCACGCCCGTCAACCGACAGGTGGAAAGAGGCCTGGCTGACGCGTGGCAACGTGCGGCGGGCGCGTTCTATGGGCTGGATCGAGAATTAGCAGAGCGCCTGCAATTGAAGGGCGAGTACTGGATTCAACCGGAGAGCTGGACTGATCAGCAGGTACTTGAGGCTAACATATCCCTCCAGCATGTTGCCGAGTACACGAGGCAGTTACTTCGAGAAGGCCGATGAACGCCTGCGCACAACTACAGGAATGGTGTCATCGATTTGTACATCACCAAGAAAGGCGGTGCAATCAGTCACCTGTTTGAAATTAAGACGGACTGTTCCACGACGAGCATTTATCAGGCTGTTGGTCAGGTGATGTTGCATGGAGCCAAACAGGAGCCTGCACCCAGACGTGTCTTGGTTTTGCCTGACCCGCCCACAGGTCAGACGCGTGGGGCATTGAAACGGCTCGGGATCTCGGTGATCACGTACAGGTGGGTGGATCGGACCCCGCGTTTTAAGGGTATCGACCAGGTCATGAGAGCCTGAATTTCCGCCGCGTCCGTGACGGCGTGTGCGGAGTTGCATGACGCCCAAGCCGGCGTGTTCACCTGAAGCTGCGGGAACTGTCCGTCGGGAAAGCACTTGAGGAGACCGCCGGAAGAATGCGAAAATCACAGGAGAATATGGCGAGACCGACTGCCGTCCGAAAGCGCGCCGCCCCGTCGTACCGGCGCCTGGGTCTCACACCCTACGTCTACCGCGTAGTCGTGGAACCGGACGAGGACCGATTTTTCGCGGAGATTCCCAGCCTGCCGGGTTGCCACAGCTGGGGGTATACCTACGAAGAGGCGCTTAAGAACATAAAAGAGGCGCTCGAGCTTTGGCTGCAGGTCAAGAAGGAAGCCGGTGAGGAAATCCCGCTCGAGGACCCGCAAACTATCAAGAACGCCACCCATACTATTGGCGTCCTTGCGTGATTGATAAGAACGCAACCGCCCGGGAGTGGGTTCGAGCGCTGGAGCGCGAAGGTTTCCGTCCAAGAAAGAGTAAAGGCTCGCATCATCTCTACCAGCATCTCGATGGCCGGAGGGTCTTGATCGTGTACCACAGGCTGGGCGAGACGTTCGGCCCCAAGACGATCAAGCAGCTCCTGCTCACCACCAGGTGGGCAGAGGCAGATCTGAAGCGGCTGGATCTTATCCCGTAACAAGTTGTCCAAACCCCCCAAAAAGGTTTAGAATACCCGACACGGCGCCAGGCGCCTTACGCTCAACAAGGAGGAGCCATGAAACTGGGAAGATCATCACGCACTTTGTTCAGAACGGCGCTCGTTGCCGGCCTGTCCGTCCTGCTGCTGGCCCTGGCCGGGTGCGCCAAGGAACCCACCGAGATGGCCAAAGAGGAGAAGTTCGAGGCGCCGTCCATTCCGGGCTATGAGGCCATGACGATTCCCGCCGACAATCCCCTGACCGCCGCCAAGGTCGAGCTGGGCAAGCAGCTCTTTTACGACAAGCGGCTCAGCGGGGACAACTCCCGCGCCTGCTACTCCTGCCACATGAAGGAAAACGGCCTGACCGACGGCAAGCCCACTGCCATCGGCGCCTATGAGGCCAAGCTGCCGCGCTCCAGCCCCACCCTGTGGAACATCGGCTACCACTCCAAGTTCTACTGGGACGGCCGCAGCGACTCGCTCGAAAAGCAGGCTGTGGCCGCCTGGCGCGGCGGCAACATGGGGGCCACCGCCAAGGACGGCCATCCCAGCGCCGAGGAAATCTGCGCCAAGCTGAACCAGATCCCCGGCTACAAGAGCCAGTTCCAGAAAGTCTTCCACGCGGACGCCTCGCCCGACACCGTCGGCAAGGCCCTCGCCGCTTTCGAGCGCACCATCGTCGCCGACAAGTCGAACTGGGTCCGTTTCCGCGGCGGCGACCAGTCGGCCCTCAGCGAGGAAGCCAAGCGCGGCTGGACCGTGTTCAGCGAGAAGGCCAAGTGCACGAACTGTCACGATGGCCTGCTGCTCACCGACCAGCAGTTTCACAACACCGGCATCGGCATGGACGCTGAAAAGCCCGACGTCGGCCGCTTCACGGTGTCGATGGCAGAGAAGGACACCGGCGCCTTCATGACCCCCACCCTGCTCGACATCAGCAAATCGGCCCCCTACTTCCACAACGGCAGCGTGGCCACGCTCGAAGAGGCGACGGACCTGATGGTCAAGGGCGGGAAGAAGAACAAGTATCTCGACACCACCAACCTGAAACCGGCCAAGCTGAGCAAGGCGGAGACGGCGGATCTGCTGGCGTTCCTGAAGGCGCTGGACGTGGAGTATACGGTGCAGGAGCCGAAGCTGCCGTAACGACCGCGGTTATCTTTCCCGCGTGGCGTGGATCAATGCTTCCATGTGATCCAGATACTTCTCGAGCGCCTTGCGGCCCGCAGGGGTCAGGCGGTATTCGGTCTTGGGAAGGCGGCCCTGGAAGTACTTGGTGCAGGTGATGTAGCGCGCTTCCTCGAGCTTTCTGGCGTGGACGCTCAGATTCCCGTCCGTCGTCTTCATGAGCTTTTTCAGGTCGTTGAAGGTCAGCGAGTCGTTGACGGCGAGCGCGCTGACGATCCCTAGCCGCATGCGCTCGTGAATCAGGCGGTCCAGGTCGAGGGGACGATTCTCCGCTGCGCGGCTACGCGGAGCCGGATGCGCTTCGGCCAGTGCATTCTGCTTAGCCACCGTACCTCCTGGCAATGATGATGCCGAACACGATGTGGATGCCGCCGAATCCAGCCGCCATGAACCAGTTGCCCCACGAGGCCGGGCAGAACAGGGCCGCCGCGCCCTCCAGCATGAAGCAGAGTCCCATCACCGGCACGATTCTCACCGAGAAGGCTCCTCCGGTCACCACGCCGGTACCGTAGAGCAGCAGCCACATCCCGGGAATCAGGCCGGGGATTCCCGCGCGATACAGCACCGCCGTGAGTAGCGCGGCGACCGCCAGCGGCGGAACCAGGCTCAGGGCGAACTTGCGGCCCGGCCCAAACAGCAGCGGCACTTTGGCCGCCCGCGCTTTGCGGTTCATGGCCATCGTCCCGATGGCAAAAGCCAGCAGCGCCGCGGCCAGCCAGACCGCCAGCCATCGTTCGACCGTGGGCTGGCCCGCAGCCAGCGGCGCGGCGAGCAAGGCCGTCAGGCCCATCGCGATGCCGCCCAGTCCCGGCACCGCCGTGAGCGATCCTGCCGACTCCATCGTCTCGCGGATGTAGCGGAGGTTGTCGATGGCGTGGGAATCGATCGGGACCGGCTCCCGGCGTGAGGAACGCAGCGGCTGGGCGGAACCCATAGAAGGATTATACATGGTCGGGTTCACTCCCTACAAGCTCTTTACAGCTTAAAGTTCGGATCATACGCGGCGCTTCCGGCGCTCGGCCAGGTTGAACTTCTGGTGCCACGTGGATTCGGCGCCGCCGCCGTAGCGAGCGATCACCACCTCCACCAGGTAGGGCCGGCCTTCCCGCGTAGCGGCGATCCCCCGCTTCAGGGCCGGCGCAATCTGGTCCCCGGCGGTCACCTTCTCCCCGCCCACGCCCTGGCTCCCGGCCAGCTTCACGAAGTCGATCTCCGGGTCCCCGAGGTACATGCCCGCGTAGTGGCCGGTAGCGGCCATCTTCCTCTTGTAGTTATAGTAGGCTAAACGTACCGTCTGGTAGTTGTAGTTGTTCCACACCACGGTGAGGACCGGCACCCCGAAGCGAGCCTGGGTCCAGAAGCCGGAGGCGCTGTACATCACCGAGCCGTCGCCGATCGAGCAGACGACCTGCCGGTCGGGAGCGGCGAGCTTGGCCCCGATCGCCGCGCCGATCCCCCAGCCGAGCGAGGCGCCGGTGTTGGCCACCCGCATCTGCTCGTTCTCGCGGAAGCCGAAGTTGAAGGCGTCGTGCCTCCCGGTCAGGTTCTCCATCACTACAATGGCGTCGGGATCGATGGTGCGAGCCATCACCGCGCCCAGCTCGTCAGGATGGATCGGCTTCCTCCCGAAATTCTTCTCTGCAACGGCCCGCGTCTTGGCTCGCATGGCTGAGGTGATGGCGCGCACCTCGTCGGAGCGCGACGCGGCGATCGAGGTCAGCCGGTCCTTGGTCAGCATCCCGCCGATGGCTGCGCGCAGGTCGGCCAGGGCCTCCTTTACGTCCGCCACCAGGGCCAGGTCGGTGGGATAGTTGCGGCCCATGTTGGAGGTATCTATGCCGATGCGCACGATGCGCGCGTCGGGGACCTCGGGGCCGCCGGGCACCACCTTGCCGCCGAAGTCGCGGGCCCCGACCACCACGATCAGGTCCACGCCGCGCTTCACGAACTCCGACCCCATGCTGAAGCCGCCCAGGTTGTGTGCGTGATGGGCCGGGAAGTTGGCGAAGCCCTGCAAGCCGCCAGCCACCCCCAAGCCCAGCGCCTCGGAAAACGCGACTAGGTCCGCCTGCGCTCCGGACTTCCAGACCTCATCGCCGACGACCAACAAGGGGCGTCTGGCTTCGACCAGCAGCCGCGCCGCCTCCTCGACCGCCGCTTTGGACGGGCGCACCCGGGCGCGGATCATGAATCGCTCGGCGGGCAGGATCTGCGCTCTCACCCCTTTGGTCTCGAGCGCGTGGTGAGCCATGGCCAGGTATACTGGTCCCCCCGGCTCAGTCGCCGCCACCTTGAAGGCGCGCCGCAGCATCAGGGGCAGGCTGTCCGCCTTGCGAGCCTCCCAGGAAATCTTGGTGAACTGGCGGTTTACCTCCTTCTGATCGTAGCCCGGCCGGGGCGCCAGCCCCACCTCGTCGCTCCACTGCTCGTTGTCGTTGAGGCCGGCGGTGATCACCAGGGCCGAGCCGTCGCGGCTGGCGTTATAGAGCTGGCCGGCCGCCTGCGCCGTCCCCGCGATCACGTGCACGTTCACGAACGCCGGCTTCCCGCTCACGCGGTGGTAGCCGTCGGCCATGGAGATGACGATACCCTCGTGGAGCCCCATGATGAGCTGCACGCCAGGGGTGTCGATCTGCGCGTCGAACAGGCCCACCTCGAACGAGCCGGGGTTGGTGAACAGGTATTCGGCGCCGGCCGCTTTGGCTTGCGCCATCACCAGCTCGCCCCCGGTGCCTTCCACGGTCGAAGAGCCGGGAACGTCGGTGCGCGCCGCGGCCCGCTCCGACGCCTCGAGCGGCGCCAGAATGGCCTGCGCCGCCCTGCGCCGCCGCGGCCGTGTAACCGAGCCCGGTCAGGCTCCTCACGAATCCTCGCCGCGAAAGCCCGTGCCCCAAGTAGCGGTGAACCAGCTCTCTCATGGTTCCCCTCCTTTAGGGGGAACTGTCTCATATTCCGGGGCCGTTTGTCGAGGTAGACTGTAACGGTGGCCACCCTGGCCGGCGCTCGGAGTGCCCCATCTTGACCCCTGCCATCGCCCAGCGCGTTGAAAACCTCCGAAACAATACCGTCTCCGGAGCCCTCGATCTGACCCTAGAAGCGATCGATATTGCCCTCGCCGCCCCCGACCACTGGCCCGATCTCGCCTGCGAGTTCCAGTCCATGCACCCCGCCATCGTAACGGTGGCGAACGTGGGTCGCCTCCTCACTTCGCCCTCCCCGGACCTCGCCGGCCTGCGCCGCTCCCTCACCGAAGGCAATCGCTGTATCGCCGCGCACCTCGACCCGCTCGTCCCGCCCGGCTCGACCGTGATCACCCTCAGCCACAGCTCGACGGTCGAGGCCGCGCTCCCCGGGCGTCGGGTCTATGTGCTCGAGTCTCTACCCGGCGGCGAGGGCCGGACGCTGGCCGCCCGCCTGGGGGCCGAACTAGTCCCCGACGCCGCCATGGGTCGCATCGTCCCGTCGGTCGATTGCGCCCTGGTGGGCATCGACGCCTTCGATCGCTCCGGCGCCATCTTGCACAAGGTCGGCACGCTCCCCCTGGCCCTCTGCTGCGCCCACTTTCACAAGCCCTTCTACGCGGCCGGTCACAGCTTCAAGCTCTCCCCCACCCCGACCGCCGAAATGCTCGCCGCCGCCGGCCCTCGCTTCGACCGCACCCCGCCCGATTTGATCACCGGCCTGATCACTGAGCAGGGTCTCTCGCAAAGCGGCCAAGGCCGCAAGGAATAGATCCCCTTGGCGCTATTTGCGGCCTTTGCATCTTCGCGTGATCCCCGCCGCGACGGTCACGTCATTGCATGGTAAGGTAAGCCTTTGGCTGGTGCAGAGAGGCAGATCCGGCCGAAAGGAACAAATATGAATCGCAGACACTTTGTTTCACTGACTACCGCCGCTGCGGCGGCAACGAACGCAACAGCCTCCGCCCAGTCCGCGCCGCGAACGCGCGCGCTGATGAAACTCGGCTGCCAGAGCGGCCCCACTTCGGAGAAGCGCCTGCAATTCTTCGCCCGCCACAGTGTCCGCAATATCTGCGGCTATCCGGAGGAGTCCAAGGAGCGCGGCTACGCGACTGTGGACGAGCTGAACCGAATGAAGGACCGCGCCGAGAAATGGGGTGTGAGCGTGGACCTGGTGGCGCCGTCGTTCCTTGCCTCGAGCCATGTCGACAAGACCGAGCGCCCCGCCATTATGCTCGGCCAAAGTCCCGAGCGGGACCGCGATATCGAAAAGATTCAGAACCTGATCAAAAACTGCGCCGCCGCCGGCATCCCCGCGATCAAGTACAACATGAGCCTCCTCGGCGTGCTGCGCATCGGCCGAACCCCGGGCCGCGGCGGTACGACCTACAGCACCTGGCGGCTCAAAGACGCCAAGCCCTCGACGCCCCTGACGCGCGCGGGCAAGGTCACTGCCGATGTCTACTGGGAGCGCATTACCTACTTCCTCGACAGAGTGATTCCGGCGGCCAACGAATACAAGATCCGCATGGCCTGCCACCCGCACGATCCCGGCGTGCCGCCCATCACCGGCTACCAGGGCGTCGACGCTGTGCTCGGCACTCCCGACGGCCTCAAGAGATTCCTTTCCATCCGCGAAAGCCCCTACCACGGGCTGAACTTCTGCCAGGGCACGGTGTCGGAGATGCTGCACGACCCAGGCAAGGAAATTTACGACGTGATCCGCTACTTCGGGAGCCGGAAGAAGATCTTCAACGTCCACTTCCGCAACATCCGCGGCCATCGCGACGACTTCCAGGAAGTCTACCCGGACGAGGGAGACGTCGATTTCGTGAAAGCGATGCTGGTCTACAAAGAGGTCGGCTACCCCTACATGATGATGCCCGACCACGTCCCGTATCACCCCGACGATCCCGGCGGCAACCAGGCCTTCGCCTTCGCCTACGGCTACATCCGCGCGCTCATCCAGGCGGTGGACCAGTTGGGCTAGAACACGAGGGCAAGGATACCCTTCCTCCTGGAAAAGGAGTAATCGGATTTGTGGTGGGAAACCTCGCTGGAAGCCGCAGGAGCGGACTCACGCGGCATGAGAGTATTTCCACTCTGCGCCTTCGTCCTCACGCCGTAGTGCGGGCTTACGCTACCCGGACCGGCTCGTCCTCCGGAACCAACTGTCGCGTGGGATCGATCGTCAGCCAGACGAGCGCGCTCACCAACGACAGGCCGGCCAGCCCAGCCAGCGGCGGATTCCAGCCGTATTTCCCGACCATGGCGCCATAGGCGGCGGCGGCGATGGTCGATCCCATCTGGCCGGCCATGTTCATGGCGCCACTGACCGTGCCCGCATACCGCTTGCCGATATCCAGGCAGACCGCCCAGCAGTTGGGCAGCATGAAATCGGAGACGGCAAAGCTCAGGGAGAGTGCAACGATGGCCAGTACCTTGTTCTCAATGGCCATCGACAGCAGCATCAGCAGGCCGGCGGCGACCATGCTGGTCGACCCCAGGGAACGGCGGCACCACTTGACGCCCAGGACGCGGACCAGCCAGTCGCTGGTGTAGCCGCCGGCCAGGTTGGCGATCGCGCCGAGCAAGTAGGGCAGCGCGGCGTAGGCGGCGAAGGCTTGGATGCCCTTGGCCTTCACCAGGTAGGTGGGCATCCAGGAGAAAAACCAGTATGCCCCATAGCAATAGGTGTGGTACATCAGCATGACCGCCCACAGGTTCCGGCTGCTCAGGGCCACCTTCCAGGAAAGCGAGACGTGGGCGGAACGAGCGGCTTCGCCGATCTCAGCAATCTCTGAAAGACTGACGCCGGATTTCTCGCGCGGGTAGTCTCGCGCCCACAGGTACCAGGCGAGCGCCCAAACCACGCCGATCCCGCCGAAGAGGAAGAACACGGGCCGCCATCCCAAGACCGCCTGCAACGGTATGACCGTCAGCGGAGCGATGGCCGCGCCGAGGCGGCTCGCGGTCCAGACGATCCCTTGCGCCCGCGCGCGCTCGCCGAAGGGAAACCAGCGCGAGATGGCGCAGGCGCTGTTGGGGTAGGCGCCCGCCTCGCCGGCCCCGAACAGGAACCGGCACACCAGCAGAACCCCGTAGCTGCGCACGGCGCCAGTGGCGGCGGTAAATACCGACCACCACACCACGATCCGCGCCAGCGTCACCCGGGGACCAAAGCGGTCACCCATCCACCCGCTGGGGATCTCGAACAGCCCGTAAGCGAACACAAAGGCGCTGAACACGTAGCCCATCTGGGCAGTGGTCAGGCCCAGCTCGTCGGAGATGCGCGGGGCGGCCGCCGAGATGGCGATGCGGTCCAGGTAGGTGATGATGGAGACCAGGAACAGCATCCCCAGCACCTTGTGGCGGCTTTTGAGGAGGGGCATGAGGGTCCGGTTAGCGGCCGGCGTATTTCCTGTAGAGATCGGCAATACCCGCTTCGGCCGTGTCCCCGGGATGGAATTGTAGTAATCGTGCTCACCGAAGATGTTGGCGGCAAACAGGCCGTAGCTGCGGGCGTGCCAGTAGGTGGGGTGCTTGGGGTTCTTAGGATGGTCGAAGATGGCGACGCCCAGCTTTTCGCCGTCCAGGGTTCCGCAATAATCCACCCACGGCGAGCGCTTACCCCAGATGTTCTTTTCGCCCTGCTTGCCCTCGGCGCTGGTCATCTTGCCGGTCGGCGTAGCGATTCCGGGCCTCTCCTTGCCGGTCGGCTCGTCGAGCGGGGCGGCGAGGCGGATGGCGAAGGTGCCCTCCCTGGTATCACCGAACACGACCTTCTCGGGGCCGGCCTTGAGGTTGATATCGAAGTCGAGGATGCGCAGCTTGGGGTCGGAGTAGATGGTCGTGACCCGGGTCTCGGTGAGCAGGACGCTGCCGTCAGGCTTTTTCCAGTCGAAGACCAGCGTCATCTCGCCCGACTTCGCGCCGCTCTTGACCGACACGATTTCGTTCAGCACCACGCGGCCCTTGTTGACCCCCTTGCCCGTTTCGGGGGACCAGAAGTCGAGCCCGTTGACCTCCCCGTGGGTGAACCACAGGCCGCGGTGGTGCGGGTGGTCGTGGGGCTCGCCGGGCAGGTCGAGCATGGGATAGCCGCGCGTGACCGACTTGCCGCTCGCCGAGCGCAGCGGGTGCATGTAAGGCTTGTGCGTTTCCGGACCGAAAAACAGGGTCGAGAACGGCTCGCCGTCCACGGTGATGGCGATCTGGGTTTCGCTGCGCGTGAGCTGGACCTGCGCGGCCAGAGGCAGCGCAGCGGCCAGCACGACGATGATCCGCGATTTCCTCATGGGAGAGAGTGTACCAAAGGAATTGAGAAATTGAGAGATTGAGGCGGCGGGCCGCTTGCTCACGCGCGCGGCTCTGTAGATTCAACGCCTTGCCGAGCCGCGACCGTGAGGGAGCGGGCTTTTGCCACGGCTGCTGAGCGGCGAGTGGTACGCTAATAAGGATTCCGAGAGCGGAGAACTTTCTTGTCCTTTGAACACGAGCTGCTCGAGCAGCGCTATCAGAAGATCCGGCAACTGGAGGAATTGGGCTTTGCCGCCTACCCGCGCAAGTATGCGTACACGCACACGCTGGGCGAAATCCGGCAGCGGTATGACAACGCCGGCAGCGAAGAGCTGGCGGCGGCGCGGGTGGGCGTGCGCGTCTGCGGGCGCCTGCTGACCGTGCGGCGTCAGGGCAAGGCGGGCTTCGCCCACCTGATGCAAGGCGGCGACAAGCTCCAGATCTACGTGCGGCAGGATGCGGTCGGCGAGAGGGACTTCAACCTCTACAAAATGCTCGACGCCGGGGACATCATCGGCGCGGAGGGGTACCTCTTCCGCACCAAGACCCACGAGCTGACGGTTCACGTGGAGAAGCTGGAGTTCCTCTCGAAAGCCCTGCTGGCGCTGCCCGAGAAATGGCACGGGCTGCACGACGTGGAAACACGCTACAGGCAGCGCTACCTGGACCTGATCTCGAACCCCGAGGTTCGCCGCGTGTTCGTGAAGCGCAGCAAGATCATTTCGGCGCTGCGGCGGACGCTCGAGACCCACGGCTACATCGAGGTGGAAACTCCCATGATGCAGCCGCTCTACGGGGGGGCCATCGCCCGCCCTTTCGTTACCCATCACAACACACTGGATATTGACCTCTACCTGCGCATTGCGCCGGAGCTCTACCTGAAGAGGCTCACCGTGGGGGGCTTGGACCGCGTGTTCGAGATCAACCGGAATTTCCGCAACGAGGGCGTCTCCACGCAGCACAACCCGGAATTCACCATGCTCGAGTTCTACCAGGCCTACAGCGACTACCGGGACCTGATGGACTTCAGCGAAGAGCTACTGCGGGAAGCCGCGGCAGCAGCGGGAGACGGCGCGACCAGGGCCCAATACGGCGAGCACTGCCTCGACTTCAGCAAGCTGGCGCGGCTTTCGATGAAAGAAGCCATCGTTGAGCTATGGCCCGACGACCCCACGCGCCCGACGCCGTCGGACCTGGCCGACGCGAGGCGGGTTGCCGAGCTGGTCACGGCTCACAACTCGAATGCGGAGGAGAAGATTGTTCTGCCGCCCGGGGCCTCGCTCGGCGAGTCGATCGGGTTGCTGTTCGAGCACGTGTGCGAGCCTCGCCTGATCCAGCCCACCGTCGTCTACGACTTCCCCGTCGAGGTCTCCCCGTTGTCGAAAAACAAGCCCGACGACCCGGCCTGGGTGGAGCGGTTCGAGATCTTCGCGGCGGGCATGGAGATCGCCAACGCCTACTCGGAGCTGAACGACCCGCAGGAACAGCGACGGCGGTTCCAGTCTCAGGTGGCGCTGCGCGAGCGCGGCGACGTGGAAACGCACGAGATGGACGAGGACTACCTCCGCGCCCTCTGCTACGCCATGCCTCCCACGGCCGGGGAAGGCATCGGTATCGACCGCCTGACCATGCTGCTCACCGACTCGAAGAGCATCCGGGACGTGATCCTGTTCCCGCTGCTGCGCCCCGAGGGCGAGATCGGCATCGCCGAGCAGTTGCGGAAACTGAACGAAACCGGGAGCTAGTGCGTGTCTCGGAAATTCATTTCACGCGTGGCGTGAAATCTTCAGTGGCTAGATGCCCGTCGAGCTCTTTATCGCCCGCCGTTACCTGCGCGCCAAGCGCAAGCAGGCCGTGATCTCGGTGATTACGGCCATCTCCATCGTCGGCGTGGCTGCCGGGGTGATGGCTCTCATCGTGGCGCTGGCGATTAACAACGGCTTCCGGCAGGAGCTGCAGGACCATCTGCTGGGCGCCACCTCTCACGTCAACCTGCTGGAGCTCGAGCGCGGGCGCGGCATCGAGAACTGGCCGGCGTTTCTCGGCCGCTTTCGGGGCCTGCCGCACGTGGTCTCGGTCGCTCCCGCGCTCTACGGACAGGTGATGGCCTCGGGCCCGATTCAGGCCAAGGGGGCGGTGCTCAAAGGCATCGACCCGGCGGCGGAGCTCCAGGTGGGTGACTTGCTGCGCAGCATCAAGCAGGGCTCGCTCGATGCGCTGCGTGACGACGGCGCAGTGCCCGGATTGATCGTCGGCAAGCGCCTGGCCGATGAGCTAGGCGTGCGGCTGGGGACGCGCCTGACCGTCGTGAGCCCGCAAGGCGAGCTGACCCCGTTCGGCCCCGCGCCCAGCTACAAGCGCTTCCGCGTGGTGGCCATCTTTGATTCCGGATTCTTCGACTTTGACTCGCTGTGGACCTTCACCACGCTGAAGGCCGCGCAGCAGACCCTCTCGCTGGGCGACGTGATCAACGCCGTCGAGTTTAAGCTGGACGACCTCTACCGGGCCGAGCCGGTCAGCCGCGAGATCGAAAAGATCGCCGGGCCGCGCTTCTCCACCACCACCTGGATGGAGCAGAACCGGGCGCTGTTGCACGCGCTCAAGATGGAGCGCGTGGTCACCGTGGTCACCATCGGGCTGATCGAGATGGTGGCCGCGCTGAACATTCTGATCTCGCTGGTCATGATGGTGATGGAGAAGTACCGCGACATCGCCATCTTGATGTCGATGGGGATGCGCCAGGAGCAGATCCGCAAGATCTTCATGATGCAGGGGACGATCATCGGCATCTCGGGCACGGCGATCGGCCTGGTGTTGGGCTACGGGTTGAGCTGGCTCGGTGACCATTACCGCTGGATCCGCCTGGACTCGGATGTCTATGGCCTGAGCTATGTCCCGTTCCGGGCGCAGTGGTGGGACGGCGTGTGGATCGCGGCAGCGGCCGTCCTGGTGAGTTTCCTTGCCACGATTTATCCTGCCCGCACCGCCACCCGCATCGCGCCGGTGGAAGTTCTACGGTACGAGTAAGATTCGCTTCAGCCACCCCTTCACAATCGGCCCCGCCGCCGACGGGATGCGGTGGCCGCCCTCCAGCATGTGAAACTCGACGTCGGGGATCCGCGTCCGCAGACGATCCGGATACCGCTCCGTGACCGCCGGCGGGTAGAACTTGTCCTCGCGGGTGGTGATGTGGAGAGCGGCGGCGTGAGTGGGCTGATAGGGGCCGTGGTCCCAATCGCCGGGAATACCGCCGCAGATGGCGATGACGCCCCGCACCGCGTCGGGATAGGTACACACGAACCGGTAGTTGAGCGAAACCGACTGGGAGAAGCCGACCAGTACGGCGGGCCGGCCCACCTCTTCGAGCACGCGCAGGATCATGTCGTGGTGCAGACGGCGCGAATGCTCGGGCTCGAAACGGGTCTGCCAGTGAAACGCCACCGCCGACCGCTCCTGGCCGTCCTGCTTGACCCAAAGCTGATACGGTCCTTGCGGCGACGCGATGTAGTGTTCCTCTCCCACCAGGCGCGCGGTCAGCCGCAGCATCTGCTCCGGGGTCATGGCGTGGCCATGCACGCCGATGACCAGGCACGCGCTCTCTGACACCCGCTCGGGGGCGTGCAGCAGGTAGTTGCAGCGCAGCGGCAGCGTGAAGCTTCGTCTTTCAGCCCGGTCCGGATCCATGCTCTTAGAGTA
>JACQDI010000425.1 GCA_016201195.1 Acidobacteriota bacterium
CGGAATTGACTTCAGGAACGACAACAGATCGAGCAACTGTTTGCGGCTGAACACCGTCCCGTAGTCGGCAGGCATCGGGGAATGCTTCTCTGGGGCGACCGATTCGATCTGGTCTTTGTAGAGGGTTCGGAGCACCGGCGGCAATGTAGCGGTGTCGTAGATTCGGATCAGTTCGCGTGTTTCCTGTCTCTGGATCCCAGTGATGCGCTGGCCGGATTTGGTCGTGACCGTGACCGGCTCGACGCTGAGGCGTGCGTCCGGCTCGAGGATGTCGCGGAGGATTTCTCGCGCAGGGCGCGAGCCCACGGCGGTGAGATCGGGCCCGACCTCTGCCCCGCGCCCTTGAAACTGGTGGCAGGCGGCGCAGCGCTTCTCGTTCGCGGCGTCAAAGAACAGCGCCCGGCCAGCCTCTGAGTCGCCGGCGTTGGGATCGGAGGGCTTCGCCGCCGGCTTGTTCTCCGCGGCCGGCGCGGCAGGTGCGGGGGTTGAGGGTTGGCTCTCTCCGCCCGAAAGCGTGAGGATGTAGGCTACCACTGCCGCGATGTCCTCACGCGAAAGCTGGCTCTTGAAAGCGGGCATGAGCGAGTTGCCCACGCCCTCGGTGACGGTCTGGATGAGGTAGTCTTTGTCGAACTTCCGGCCCGCCAAACGTGGCCCGCGGCCCGCACGGCCTTCCTTGCCGTGGCAGTACCCGATCCCGCAGGTCTGACCGAAGATCGTGCGCCCGCGGGCCACGCCCTGCGCCCAGAGTGGCTGCGCGCCCAAAATCACACAAACGCCAACCCAAAGTGGGGCGGCCCCTCTGGGCCGCCGCCGGCTTCCCGGCCGGCTTCCAGGGGTCGGCCCGGGGGCCGACTGCAAACCAGGGGGCCTGCCCGACTGCGAAGCCCTCGGGCTTTGGGGAAGCAGAGAAAGGCAGCGCGCCGCGGGCCTCATTCCATCAACGCAAACACAGTGATGGTGGAGCCGCCGGGGATGTGCTCGGTCTCGGGCCAAAGCTGCGGCAGCAGGCCCGCCAGCGCCGAACCCCACCCGCTCGGCGTGGCCACGTACTGGCGTCCCTTGACCGCGTAAGTAATAGGCGAGCCGCGGTGCCCCGAGCCGGTCTGGAAATTCCACAGCTTCTTGCCCGACGTGGCGTCGAGGGCCAAGAACTGGCCCTCCGGATCCCCGGTAAACACCAGCCCGCCGCCTGTCGCCAGCACGGAAGCCAGCAGCGGGTACTTCGAGCGGTAGATCCAGGCCCGCTCGCCGGTGATCGGGTCATAGGCCCCGAGGTGTCCGCCCGGTTCACCCTTCAGTGGAGGTTTCATCTCGAACTCGCCAGCCATAAAGAGCTTACCTTCGTCGGGCTTTTGCACCTGCGGGGTCACGATCTCGCACCACTCGATACCGGTGGTGTAGAACCATCCGGTCTTCGGGCTGTAGGCTCCGTGGTTCCAACTCCGGCCGCCGCCCACCGACGGGCAGATCAGGTTTGGCTTGCCGACCACCGGCTCGTTGCGCCCGACGAGGTTCCCCTGCTCGTCGATGCTCTTGATCCAGTTCAGGCTCTCGACCAGCGGCCAGGCGTTCACGAACTTCCCGTCAGTTCGGTCAACCACGAACACATAGCCGCCCTTGTTCACGTTGACCAGCAGCTTGCGCTTCTGGCCCTTGTAGTTCAGGTCGAGCAGGACGTTCTCGTAGACCGAGTCCCAGTCCCAGACGTCAAAGGGAACCTGCTGGTAATACCATTTGAGCTTCCCGGTGTCGGCATCGAGCGCGACCGTGGAGTCGGTGTAGAGGTTGGCGCCGCGGCGGTCCTCGCCATAAAAGTCGGCGGCGGGGTTGCCAACGCCCCAATAAATGAGGTTCAGCTCGGGATCAAAGGAGCCGGTCATCCAGGAGGAGCCGCCGCCGTATTTCCAGCTATCGCCCTTCCAGGTCTCGTGGCCCGGCTCGCCCGGTCCAGGAATGGTCCAGAAGCGCCAGGCGTGCTTGCCGGTCTTCGCGTCGAAGGCATTGATGTAGCCGCGATGGGCCGAATCGCCGGCAGTCACGCCAACCACGACCTTGTCCTTCACCACCAGCGGAGCGCCGGTGATGTTGCAGCCGCAGGTGGCGACGTCCTCGATGTTGACGTTCCACACCTCGCGTCCGGTCTTCGCATCGAGCGCGACGAGGTGGTTATCGAGCGTTCCCATGAAGACCAGGCCGTAACCCAGGGCCACGCCGCGGTTCCAGGGGCCGTAGGCCGCCGCGATCTGCTTGGGCTTCTCATAGAAGTAGTGCCAGAGCTTGCGGCCGGTGGCTGCGTCGAGGGCGAAGACTCGGTTCCAGGAGGTGCTCACATACATCACGCCGTCAGCCACGAGCGGCGTGGCTTGCAGGCCGCCCTGGATGTCGCCGGTCTGAAAACTCCACACCGGCGCCAGACGCCGGATACTGTTGCGGTTGATCTGGTCGAGCGGGCTGTAGCGCCAGGCGTTGTACGTGCGCGAGTATTGCAGCCAGTTCTGCGTTTCCTTGTCGGCGTCGATCAGCCGCCGCGAGGTCACCTCCTGCGCATGGAGGGCGCCCACGCCCACAAGCGACAGCGCCACTAGAATCCGGGTCATGATCTCTCCCTGATTTGGCTCACCTGGCGGCAAATTTCACCGGCGGTCCGGGCAAGCAAAGTGGAATCCACGCCTACGGCCAGGTAGCAAACTCCCTCATTTAACCACACCCGGGCGTGCTCGATGGTGTGGGCGTAAACACC
>JACQDI010000391.1 GCA_016201195.1 Acidobacteriota bacterium
AGTGCTCACTGGACTGTGCTAACGCCCAAGCTGGAAAAGTGACCGCATTCCGGGTCGGAAGTCCCCTTCGAGGAGGTTGGGGCCGCACCTCAACCACGGCACCTGGCCGCCTAGCCGGCAAACCGCAGAAGTGGCTCACCAAGTTCAACTCCCCAGACGGGGTTGCGGGAGGGCATCAGTCCTTACGAATTTATATACCTCATTAGTACTCTTGATCCTCACTGGGCGCTTAACGCCTGGGGCCCTGGGCGCGGCTGCCCCCCGCCAGTTCCAGCGGGTCTGTCAAGGGTCAGAAGAGAGCAACGCATCCTGGCGGATGCGCAGGCCGCCGGTCGCGGCCTCGAAGCCGTCCGGGGTGATGCGGAGTTCCGCGGCGTCATCGAGGCCCAGTTCCTGTAGGGTCGCGGCCCAGCGGCCGTACTTTTTGCGGTATTCCTTCTGCGCATAGTAGATCCGGTGCAGCAGCTCGCGCGCCGGGGCTGTCGGGTCGGGACGAAAGCTCGCTGTGCCCGGCCGGGCGGTTGAAAACTGCACGTAGCCCCACCTCTCCGGCATATGCATGTTGATGGCCCCTTGCGGCGACCAGACCCAGTTGTCCTCTCGGGTCCCAGGCCGCTTGCGGTACCGGCCGTCCACGAGGTCGTGCAGCCACTCGACACGGGAAAAGTTGATCCGCCACTGGTCGCCGTCGGCGGGAGGGGCGGGTCGATGAGCACATGCGGCCAGGGCTTTCCAGGGCAACGCGATTTCCACGGTCCAGCCGCGATCGGTGCCGGCTGGGTTGTTCAACGTGCCATCGATCCGCACGGCGGTCTTCATGCCGGGGATTTCCCAGTCGTTCCGGGCCTGGCCGCCGTCCTTGTAAGGACGCGGCAGGAACAGGTCCCAGGTGGTGTTGAGCGCGTTGATCTCGAGCTCGTAATACTCGTGGTTGTCGCCGTTGGGGTCGATGAACACTTCGAAATCGTTGTCGTGGAAGATCACCGAGTCATGCCGGGTCAGCGTGGCCCAGACATGAGGCTCTTCCAGCTCCGCGGCGATGTAGAAGTACTTACTATCCCAGAGCATCTTGACGCGGGTTCGGAAGCGGGGCCGCGGCTTGGCTTCGCCCTCGATGTCGAGGAAGGGATCGGTCCACGGGGCGTCCTGCCAGGCCCTGTCGTCGAGCCGGCCATCCACACCGATCGGCGCTTGCGCGCGATAGCAGACATAGCCCTTGGGAGCCGCCAGGCACGCTGTCACGGCCGCCAAGGCGCCCATCAGCCACCAGATCAGGAGAGCCCTCATGCAGGATTTCCCTTAGGCGTTTCTAAGGTGTTGCCGCCCTTCGAAATGCGGATTCTCTGCAATGGTCCACCGCCTTCGCCGGGCGTATAAGAATGGACATGACGGTCAACGGCGAGCATTATTGCAACGCGTGCCATTTGCACATCGGGCTGCAAAAGCACGCCACCTTTAAGAAGCCTGGGGCAAAAGGCAAATCCCCGGACGACTACCTGTATTACCACAATCGGGGACCCGGCGACTGCTGGGCGAAGACGTTCCAGCTTCTGATGCAGCGTTACAGCGGGCGGGCCGCCTAGACCCGGGCCCGGCCCCCGCCAGCCTATTTCCTGACGAACTTCTGCGCGCGCCAGTTAGTCACTTCTGCGACATATACTTCTGCATTGCGCCCGACGGCGATGGCGTGCCCCACGCCGAACTGGCCGGGCATCTTCCCCGGGCCACCGAAGCGGCCCAGCACCTGGCCGTCCAGGTTGAGCACGATCACGCGCTCGTCGTAGCCGTCGATGAGGAACAGGCGCTGGTCGGGCGTCAGGTCCAGGCCGAACGGCGAGCCGGCCTGCTTCCACTGGGCCAGAAACTTGCCGTTCGAGTCGAAGACCTGGAGCCGGTGATTCTCGCGGTCGCCGACATAGACGCGTCCATTGGCGTCGACGGCGACGGTGTGGGGCAGGTTGAACTCGCCCTCGCCGGTTCCCTTCTTGCCCCACGCCCTAATGAACTTGCCATCCTTGCTGAACTTGACCACCCGCTGGTTGCCATAGCCGTCGGTCACGAAAATCGAGTCGTCGGCCGCGACAGCCACGTTGGTCGGCTGGTTGAACGTGTCGTTCGTCTCTCCGGCGATGCCTTCCTTGCCGAGCGTCATCAC
>JACQDI010000076.1 GCA_016201195.1 Acidobacteriota bacterium
CGCCGCGGCATTCTCGTGGCCGGTGATGCCGATATGGCGGATCCATTTCTTGTGCTCGGGGTTCAGGCCGGTGAGGTTTGTGCCGTCTCGGAAATCCACCAGTGCGGCCAGCGCCCCCACGCGCGGCAGCGACTTGTCGCCCGGATTGTCCAGCCCCTCGTAGACGGCATCCACGTCGGCTTCCCGGGTCAGGCTGTGGATCTGGAACAGGTCGATGTAGGCGCCCTCCGGGATGTAGCCCTTGCCGTCGCCGAAGAACTGGGTGAGGGAGCGGCGCAGGTCGTCGAGCACCAGGGTCCCGCCGCCCGCCGAGCGCCCCATAGGCTTGCTGCCGTCGCGCACGATGGCGTGCCGCAGGCCCGACTTGGTCGCCAGAAACAGCCGCCCCCGCAACGCGGCGTCATACCCTGGCTGCCCGGGAATCAGGTTCAGGATGCGGAACGCCTTCCCGTAGTTGACCTGACTCAACTGGTAGTTGTTGGCGGTTTCCAGATACGTCACGCCCATCCGCACGGCCTTGACGACGGTTTCTGCGCCCTGGTCGCCGGGCAGGTCCCACATGATCGTGTTGCCTCCGGCCAGACCAAACTGGGTCACCTCGCGGCCTGTGCGTCCCAGCACGCGCGTCACCAACGGTTTGGCAACCGGCCGCGCGTAGACCGCGTGCCGTCCCGAGAAGGGCAAGAAGACTGTCGCCGTCAGGGCTCCTCCAGCCAGTTTGGCAACCTCGCGGCGGGTATAGCGTAGTTCGTTCATGGCTCAATTCTACCCCGCCAGAAAGCCACAGAGCACAGAGGACACAGAGAAAGATGATCCTCTGTGTCCTCTGTGCTCTGTGGCTTTCTGTTGAATTTAGCTCCTGGAAGTGCGACAATAACAGCAGGAGCGTGTGTCATGTTTCTCGCATGGCCCCTCCGCCTTCCGTTCCTCGGTCTTGAGGAGTTTCCGGAACAAAAGGAGGTTCGTATGTTCCGCAAACCACGCGTTTTGTGGATGGCGAGCCTGTGCGGCTTGGTGGCCGCGGTGGTGTTTTTTATAATCGGGCTCGTTCACACCGTTCGTTTCAACCGTTGGAACCCTTACATGACCATCAACTGGGATGAGTTCCTGGCTTCGGTCTCTCCCAACTTCGGGGCCGACTTCTTCCTCCACTCGTTCGTGTTCCTGATCGCGCTGGTCGCGCTGGTATTCCTGCTGGCTCTGGGAAGCCGCACCTACCAGCTCCATCCGACGTCGACCGTCACCGGCGTGGGGTTCCTGGGAATGGCCATGGTCGTGGTGGCCGTTTACAACATCTGGCTGGCGTTCGGCCAGGATATGGTGCTGCTGCGCTACCGCAGCACGCAGGACCAAGCCTTGCGCCAGACGTTTCAACACCTTTACCAGGCCGGCTTTCTGGATACGCCCGTCATTTCAGCGGTGGTGGCCTATTTCGCCATCCCGGGCTTTGTGTTTCTTGGAATGGCGTTTTGGGGGCGCAAGGACGGCTGGCTCTCGATGTGGCCGTGGTGCTGGGTGACCGCCGCCGTGCTACTGTGCTCCATGATGACCCTGGGCTATGGATACGAGCGCACGTTCGCGGCGAACCAGTTCCCCCGCTCGCTGATGATGTGGAGTCATGTGGGCTTGTGGCTGTTGCCCACTATCACCATGGCGTTGTGCGCGTTCTGGCTGCAGCGCGAGGAAACGATCGCGCGGGAGAAGCCCAGCGCAGAAGCGCCGCCGCTCGAAAAGGCGGCCTGATCCCGGTAGAGCAGGCGCCCATGCCTGCCCCGGTCGGAGGTTGCTATGCCGGTCCTGACAAAACTGGAAACGTACCTGGATGAGCGTAAGATTCCGTTTTCCCGCTCGTCGCATCCGGTGGCCTTCACCGCCCAGGAGGTGGCCCGCGCCGAACACCTGAGCGGAAGGGCGGTGGCGAAGACAGTGGTGTTGCTGGCCGATGGCGTGTTCGCCATGGCCGTGCTGCCGGCCGACAGCGTGGTCGACCTGCACGAGTTGCGGCACGCCATGGGGGTGACCCATCTGCGGCTGGCCACCGAAGCGGAGATGAAGGACCTGTTCCCGGATTGCGAGCTGGGCGCCATGCCGCCCTTCGGTAATCTCTACAGCTTGCCAGTGTACGTAGAGAGCAGCCTGGCCCAGCAGCACTCCATTGCTTTCAACGCGGGCACCCATCGGGACGTGGTGCACATGACCTTCGCCGACTTCCGCCGCGCGGTCGACCCGATCATCCTCCCCTTCGGTCGGCGCGTGGCGGCATAGCGTCCAGGTCGATCGGCGCCGAACGCCCGGAGCAACTCGGCCGGGGGAGGGCAGTTTTCAAGATTGAGGCGCCCAGGTTGTCAGCTCCGGCGGCCGAATTCGCGCTGGTACGAGGCGCATTCCCGCTTCAGCTCGGCCAGCAGGCGCAGGAAAGGCCGGTGATTGCGAAGCAGCACCAGGTTCGGATCGTCGCGGAAGGCCGGGTAGCTCGGCAGGCCCAGGGCCGCAGCCTTGCGCAGCAAAGCCATGGCCGGGGCCGGCTGGTCCATGAGGGTTCCCAACCGGTGACCTTCACGACCGCGTGCTTCCCGACGCCGAGCGCTACGACGAGGCGCTTGGCCTCAACCGCATCTGGCTGATCCGACGCTCGATACACGCGCTTCGCAAGCCGGAGCTCCGCGACCTCGCCGTTCTCCCTTTTCCACTTGTCTGTGGCCAACTACATAGGCCAGCGCCTAGTAATGGAAAAAGGTGAAGGCTGCGTCCAATACCAGTCCCCCAATCCAGCCAAGGCCGGACAGTTTGAGGACAAGGTCAGTTACGGAATGAAGGTCAACAACACGATCTGGGCTGGAAGCCGAACCCACCTCCTCCGCAAGTGATCCGAGCTCCGGGCAATCTCAAGTTTGAGGCGCCCAGGTTGTCAGCTCCGGCGGCCGAATTCGCGCTGGTAGGTGGCGCACTCCCGCTTCAGGTCGGCGAGCAGGCGGAGGAACGGGGCGTGATTGCGAAGCGGCGCCAGGTTCGGATCGTCGCGGAAGGCCGGGTAGCTCGGCAGGCCCAGGGCCGCAGCCTTGCGCAGCAAAGCCATGGCCGGGGCCGGCTGGTCCATGAGGGCGTAGGCGCCGGCGGCGTTGTGCCACATGTGATGGGTGTGGATCAGCGTCTTGCCGCTTCGCAGCGCCTTATGTAACAGTTGCTTGGTCTTGCGGGCGTCCCCGCGGCGGGCCCACAGCAATGCCTCGCAGCTCAGCAGTGAAGTATCACCGGGCAAGAACTGCTGGGCCGTCCGAATGGCTTGCTCCGCCCGATCCAGCTTCCCGAGGTAGAGCAGGGCCACCGGCAAAAACAGTTTCGACCAAAGGGCGGCCGGATCGATGTGCAAGCCCCGGCTGAAGAAGTCGACCGCCTCTTCGTACCTTCCCTGGAAGCACGCGGTTTGGCCCACGGCTCCGAAGGCGAACGCATCCTCCGGGTTGATGGCCAGCCCGGCCTCGACACTCTCCCTCGCTTCCTCCAGCAGCCCGACGTGATAGAAGATCAGGCCCCGCCACACCAGCGCCGGCTGCGAGCCGGGATTCAGCCGCAGGGCGCTTTCGACGGCGCGCAAGGCGAGCCGGTGCTGGAAGCGCCTGGCCGGGGTCCACAACATCCGCCCCCGCGCCACCTGTGCCTCGGCGTTGGTCGAATCAAGGGCTACCGCCCGCCGGATCGCCTTTCCCCCCTCCCGAATCCAGCGTGGCCCCGGCTCGAATCCCTGGGCCATCATTACGCAGGCCTCGCCCAAACACGCCCAGGCATCGGCGAACTTGGGATCTATCCTGACGGCGTTCTGGAGCATCTCGATCGCCGTTTGGACATCCCAGCGGTTGGCCCGGGTCAGGCGCTCGCGACCGCGCAGATATAGCTCATAGGCCGCGGCGTTGACGGCCGGCTTGGGGGCGGCCGCAGCGGACGGGGGTTTCGACCCGAGCAGCGCCGCCGCCAGCTCGTCGCCAATCTGGTCCTGCAACCCGAACAGGTCCGTGATCTCCGAGTCATGCTTGGTCGACAGCAGGCTCGAGCCGTCGGCGGCATTTCGCGCCTGGACGAGCACCCGCAGCCGGGGACCGAACTTCTGGATGCTGCCGTCCACGATCACCTGCACGTTCAGCTCGCGGGCCGCGGCCAGCGGGTCGACGTCCTGCCTGACGAAGCGTTTCACCGTGCTCGTCGGCCGCACCAGCAACTCCCCGCCTGCGCTCAAGTGGTGGATCACGGCGTCGGCGAGGGCCAGGCTAAGTGGTGGATCACGGCGTAGGCGAGGGCCAGGCTCAGATATTCGTCCTCGGCGTTGGGGGTGAGCAGCGTGAACGGCAGCACGGCCACGGCGCGCTTGCCGCTCTCGACGGCCACAGCCGCGCCGCCTCGCTCCAGGTCGCGAGCCACGTCGGCCAGCGCCTCGTGCAGTTCCCGGGCCGACTGGTAGCGAGAAGCCGGCTTCTTCTCGAGCAGCTTGTGCACCACGCGCGCCAGCTCCGGCGGGCCCGGCAGCGTTGGTGGAGCGTCGTGAAGAATCTGGCTCATCAGCGCGGTCGCCGTGGGTCCGGGAAAGGGGCGGTGCCCCGCCGCCATCTCGTAGAGCACCACGCCCAGCGAGTAAAGGTCCGCCCGCGCGTCGCTCCCATCACCGCGCAGTTGTTCGGGGGCCATGTAGGCCACCGTGCCCGCGATCTGGCCGTCGGACTGGGACCCCGAGGCCAGGCGGGTTCTGGTCATCGTGACAGTATCCTCGGCCACTTGGCGGGCGATGCCGAAATCCAGGAGCTTCACCCGCTCGTCAGGCTGCGCGATGATGTTCTCGGGCTTGATGTCGCCGTGGATGATCCCCTGCGCGTGCGCTGCGGCCAAGGCGTCGGCCACCTGCGCCCCCAGACGCGCCAGCGCCGCCGGCGTCATCGGCGGTCCCTCCGCGATCATCGCCCGCAGGGTCTTTCCAGCGAGCAGCTCCATGACGATGAAAAGCTGCTCCCCCTCCTCGCCGACCTCGTGGATCGTGGTAATGCCCGGATGATTCAGCGCCGAAGCGGCGCGCGCCTCGGCCAGGATCCGGCCGCGCCGGTCGGCCTCCCCCGCCATCTCTTCCGGCAGGACCTTCAGCGCCACCGCCCGCCGCAGGCGCTCGTCGAAGGCGCGGTACACCACGCCCATGCCGCCTCGGCCCAACTCGGCTTCGATCCGGTAATGCGAAATCGTCCGGCCGATCACGCCGATCCCTCCGTAGCGCAGCCGAATTCCTTGCGGTAGCCGGCCCACTCCTCTTTCAAATCGGCCAGCAGGCGCAGGAACGGCGCGTAGTTGCGCAAGGACGCAAAGTGCGGATCGTCGCGGAAGGTCGGATAGTTCGGCAGCCCGATGAGGCTCGCCTTGCGCAAGTGGGCCACCGCCTTGGCAGGCTCTCCGAGCAACGCGTAGGCGCACGCCACGTTGTGCAGCATGTGGTGGGTGTGGAGCACCGGTTTGCCACCCTTGAGGGCCCGCTCGATCGCCTTCAGAGCCTTCCGCTTTTCGCCGCGATGGGCGCACAGCATCCCGTCGATGCTGGACATGGTGGGTTCCTCCGGCAGCACCTTCCTCGACGCCTTCGCGATCTCCTCCGCTCGCTCCAATTGGCCTCGGTAGATGGCCACCGTGGGGAAAAACAGGTTGGGCCAAATGCCGGCCGGATCCATACTAACCGCGCGATTGTAGTAGTCGTCGGCTTCTTCGTAGTTGCCCTGAAAGAGATTCGTTTGGCCGATGAAAACCATGGTGCGGGAATCATCGGGATTGGCCGCCAGGGCCACCCGGAGGCCTTCCTTGGCCTCCTCCAGCAACCCCACGTGAGTCAGGACTAGGCCCTGCTGGATCCTGGCCTGGTGACAGCCGGGGTTCAATTGCAGCGCCTGGGCGTGTGCGCGCAGGGCCAGGCGGTTCTGAAACTTTTTGAGCGGCGTCCACAGCAACTGCCCGCGCGCGCAGATCGCTTCGGCGTTGTTCCGATCCAGAGCCAGGGCGCGGCGGATGGCCTGCTCGGCCTGGCGAAACCACGAAGGCTGCGGCTCGAACGTGACCGCCATCTGAACGCAAGCTTCGGCCAGCCGCGCCCAGGCGTCGGCAAAGCCGGGATCGAAGCGCGTGGCGTCCTCCAGCAGCTCGATCGCCGTCCGCATGTCCCAGCGGTTCAGCCGCGCCTGCCGTTCGGTCGCACGCAGAAAGAATTCGTAAGCCTTCGCGTTCTTGGTGGGCGGGCCGGCGGTGGTGGTCTGCTCGGCCGGTTTTGACCCGAGCGCCTTGGCCACCGCGCTGGCGAGGTGATCCTGCAAGTCGAACAGAGCAGCCATCTCCGAATCGTGCTTGCTCGAGAGCAGCGTCGAGCCGTCGGCCGCGTTCCAGGCCTGCACATGGACACGCAGCCGCTGGCCCGATTTTTGGATGCTGCCATCCACTACGACCTGCACGTTGAGTTCGCGCGCCGCCATCAGCGGATCCGCGCCTGGCTTCGCGTAGCGCATCACGGTGCTGGTCGGCCGCACCAGAAGACCGCCTTCCGGGCTCAACTGCGTGATCACCGCGTCGGCCAGGGCGACGCCCAGGTATTCGTCGTCCGGATTCGGCGTGAGCAGCTTGAAGGGCAGCACGGCGACGGCCCGCTTGCCCGCCACCACCGCCGGGGCCGTGGTCCCCAAGTCGAGATCCCGGGTGAGGTTGAGCAGGTCCACCTGCGCATCGCGCGCCGACTGATAGCGGGAGCCAGGCTGCTTCTCGAGCAGCTTGAGAATGATGCGCGCCAGCTCCGGCGGCACGCCCCCCAGCGGCGGCGGGCTGCCGGAGAGAATCTGTGTCATCAACTGCGCGGCTGATGGCCCGGGAAACGGCCGGTAGCCGGCCGCCGCCTCATAGAGCACCACGCCGAGGGAAAACAGGTCGGAGCGCGCGTCTACCGGCTCGCCGCGCCACTGCTCCGGGGCCAGGTAGGCCAGTGTTCCGGTGATCTGCCCCGCCCCGCCCGGGGTGGCCGCGGCGATGGTTTGCGTGCGCGTCATGGCGTCGGCCGCCGTCTGCCGGGCGATCCCGAAATCGAGCAGCTTCACCCGCCCGTCCGGCTGGACCATGATGTTTTCCGGCTTCACGTCGCCATGGACGATCTCCAGCGCGTGAGCGGCGCCCAGCCCTTCGGCCACCTGCGCCCCCAGCCGAGCGAGTGCTCGCGCCTCCACCGGCTTCTGGGAGATCATGGCGCGCAGCGTCTGGCCGCACACCAGCTCCATCACGATGAAGAGCTGGTCCTCGGCCTCGCCGACTTCGTAGATGGTGGTGATGGCCGGATGGTTCAGCGCCGCCGCCGAGCGGGCTTCGGCCAGGATGCGGGCGCGGCGCTCGGCGTGCCCGCACGCCTCCTCCGGCAGGACTTTGAGCGCTACCGGACGTCGCAGACGCTAGTCGCGGGCGCGGTACACCACGCCCATGCCGCCCCGTCCCAGCTCCTCTTCAATCCGGTAATGCCCGATCGTGCTTCCGATCATGCCCAGTGGCCGTGATCCTGTCATTGTACCTTCCCCGCAAAGCGCCGGTAAAGGAAAATGAAGGATCCGGCGACAAGCCGGCCCTCTACTGGTAAGGAGTAATACCTGGAAGCGTGCATCAACTCGCTTCAGGTCTTGAGGCGCGCCAGTTTCGCCGCCAGCTCGCTCTTCTTTTCGGCGGACATCTCGGAGAACGGAGGACGGCAACCGCTTTCCCGCAGGCCGAGCCGGCTCAAGGCGAACTTCATGGCCGGGATGCCGTCGTAGCCGCCGAGCAGGCTCGCCGCCTCGTTGAGCTTCGCCTGGGCCGGGGCCAGGTCCTTGCCGTCGCGGAAGAACCGGAACAGCTCGGCCGTCTGCCCGGGCAGCACGTTGCCGTTGCCGGTGATGGCCCCGGCGCCGCCCTGCTTTAGCGCCATCTCGATCAAGGTGTGCGCGCCGGTGAAGATCTTGAGCTTGGGGAACTCTTTGATGAAGGCGGTGAGGCCGTCGGCCTTGCCGGAGGAGTCCTTGATGCCGTAGAGCTTGTCGTACTGCGACATGCGCCGCAACAGCTCGTGGCTGATCTCGACGGCGCTGACCTGCGGAATGTGGTACAGCAGGACGGGGATCCGCGATGCCTCCAGGACCTGGGAGAAGAACCGCGTTAGTCCATCCACGCCGGGCCTTTTGTAGTAGAACGGCGGCAGGACCAGGGCCGAGTCCGCCCCGGCGCCGGCCGCGTGGTGCAGCAGCTCGAGCGTTTCGGGCACGTTGGGCGTGGCCACCTGGGCCATGATCTCCAGGCTGCCCTTGTCGCGGAGGTTCGCCTCGAGGATCCTCTTGCGCTCGGCAACCGAAAACGAGCTGAACTCGCCGGTGGTGCCGAGGATCAGCGCGCCGTCCACCCCACGCTCGCGCAGGAAGGCCAACAGGTCCCGAGAGAGCGCCGGGTCAAACTTTCCGCTGCGGTCGAGCATGGTGAGCGCGGCCACGAAAAACCGGGGCCCGTTCGCTGCCATCGTCTTCGCCGCCCGCGGCGCCGCCGCGGCGATCGCTGCTCCGCCAAGACCTCCCAGAAACGCCCTGCGAGTCGATTTCATATCGCCCCCTTGTCTCAGCTCACATTGTAGCGGGGAAATTGGCTTTGTTTTGCAAAAGATTTGTTTTTTGAACCCCCCATTCAAGGACCGTCGGCGTCCGTATCCTCTTGATGGCGCTGGGCCCGGCCAGTAGGAACGGCGGGCTTTGATTTGAATCGTGGGCCGTGGGCCCAACCCTTGGAAAGATGCCTTCTGTATTCTGTCTTCTGTATTCCGTTCCAGCTACGCCGGCTGATAGACGCAACGGGGATCCTCGGCCAGGAAGTCGCCGGCCAGGGCGTAGGCGCGGGAGCGAGAGCCGCCGCAGAGGTTGCGATATTCGCAGAGGCCGCACTTGCCTTTGAGGTTGACGCTGTTGCGGAGCTGCAGAAAGAGCAGGGAGTGCCGGTAGACATCCACCAGAGAATCGCGGCGGACGTTGCCGGCGGAAATGGGCAAGAAGCCGCTGGGATAAATCTCGCCGGTGTGGGAGATGAAGACAAATCCCTTGCCGTCGTTGATGCCGGCCTGGCGCGAGATCGGATTGGGCGCGGATTCGGGCGCGGCGGCGCCTTCGGCCTTACGCCGCTGAGCGATGTAGCGGCGGTAGTGTTGGGCCTCGGTGGTCTTGATATCGAACGACGCGTGCTTCGACAGGTTGTAGAGGAAGGCGAACACCTCCTCGTATTCCTCGGCGGTGAGGTCGTCCTGGACGAGCGCCCGCCCGGTCGTTACCAGAAAGAACACGCTCCACAGCCGCGAGCCAGAGCATTCCACGATGTCGGCGATTTCGCCTAGCCGCAGAAGATTGCGACGGGTGACGGTGGTGTTGACCTGGGTTTGCAGGCCCATGCGGCGAGCCTGATCGAGGGCATACAGGGTTCGGGAAAAAGAACCTTCCACGCGGCGGAACCCATCGTGGATGGCTGCGTCGGGTCCGTCGAGGCTGACCGCCATCCGCATCACCCCGGCCCGCTGGAACCCGGAGATGGCCTCAGCAGTGAGCAGGGGCGTGGCGCTGGGGGTCACCGTCGTCCGCAGACCCGCGGCCACACTGTGTTCCAGCAGCGCCGGCAGGTCGGGCCGCTTGAGCGGGTCGCCGCCGGTGAAAACCATCAGGGGATCTCCGAAGCTCTTCACGGTATCGAGCAGCCGGAAACCTTCCTCGGTAGTCAGTTCCAGCGGGTGGCGCCCCGGCACGGCGCAGGCCCGGCAGTGGGCGCAGGCCAAGTCGCAGGCCTGCGTAACTTCCCAGATCACCAGAAACGGCGCATCGTCGAAGCTCCGCATAGCTTCACTCTATACGGACGGACACTGTCTGGCTGTGACTTCGGTTACAGCCACGGCGGTTTCGAGCCGGTAGGCTGAAGAAGATGGAGGACATCATGGTTTCCACTACCGACAAAACCGTAGGCGAAATCGCGACGGCAAACCCCTCTGCGGCGCGCGTCTTTGAGAAGCACGGCATCGACTATTGCTGCGGCGGGGGACGGCCTTTTGATCTCGCCCGCCGGGAGAAGGGGCTTTCGGCCGAGCAGATCCTGGCCGAGGTCGAGCAGGCCAAGCCGACCGGGGACGCCCGGGACTGGGCCACGGCTCCGCTCCCCGAGCTCGCCGACCACATCGTCAACACCCACCACACCTACCTGCGCGCCGCCCTGCCGGCGCTCGACCAGAGGCTGGCCAAGGTGATCGCGGCTCATGGTCCCAATCACGGCGACTCGCTGTTGCCGTTGCGGCAGACCTTGCAGGGTCTTGTGGAAGAACTGACCGCCCACATGATGAAAGAAGAGATGATTCTGTTCCCGCTGATCAAGCGCATCGAGGCCGCCCAGAAGGCCGGCGCAGGACTGCCCGGGGCCCATTGCGGATCGGTGAACAACCCCATCCGCGTGATGGAGTACGAGCACGAGAGCGCAGCCAACGCATTACGGGAGATGCGCCGCGTGACCGGCGGCTATGCCCTGCCCGCCGACGCATGCAATACCTACCGCGCCCTGTTCGAGGGGCTTCAGGAACTGGAGACCGACTTGCACTTGCACATTCACCTGGAAAACAACATACTATTTCCAAGGGCAAGTGAGCTGGAGGCCTGCCTCTCGAACGGATGACCGCAGTTTCGCAGGACCGGCTGTCTCCGTGGTGGAAGCACGGAGTCATTCTTGTCATCGTTGCCGGATTTACAATCCTGATCTGGCTGGCTGTGCGAACTTACTCGGACGCGCCGCCGATTCCGGAGAGGGTCCTCGGCCCCTCGGGCGTGATCCTGTTCACCCGGGACGACATCCTGGGCGGCCAGGAAGTTTTCCTGAAATACGGGCTGATG
This sequence comes from Acidobacteriota bacterium, assembly GCA_016201195.1. Classification (GTDB taxonomy): domain Bacteria; phylum Acidobacteriota; class Terriglobia; order Bryobacterales; family JACQDG01; genus JACQDI01. Next base: position 10,917 of record JACQDI010000076.1, read on the forward strand.
GAGAACGGCACCATCTGGGGCCACGGTGCCTACCTCGGTCCGGATTTTGCCGCGCAGTACCTGCACGCTATAGCGGCCAAGGAACTGCACTCCCAGCTCAAGATCAATCGCTACGATCCCCTTCGCCGGACCTTGACTCTTACCGAGCCGGAGGCGCGGGCCTTCGAGCAGCAGGTAGGCGAGTGGACTCGCTACTTTCTGGAGCCCAACAGGAACGGGGGACTGCCTTCCAAGTACATCACCGACCCCCAGGACCTCCGGCGCCTGACCGCGTTTTTCGCCTGGGCCGCCTGGGCTTCGGTCGCCAACCGGCCGGGTAAGCCCTATTCCTACACCAACAACTTCCCCTACGATCCCGACGCCGGCAACACGCCCACGAGCGCAGCCATTCTCTGGAGCGCTCTCAGCCTTATTGTACTGCTCGGTGGTACAGGAGTGGTGCTGTTCGCCTTCGGCAAGTTCGATTACCTGGGTTGGAAGGGAAACACGCACGTTCACCCGCAGTTACTGCCCGGAGTGGCGACGCCGAGTCAACGGGCGACGATCAAGTATTTCCTTGTGATGGCCTTGTTGTTTCTGGCCCAGGCGGCGGTCGGTGGGGCGACCGCGCACTACCGAGCCGACCCAGGGGTTTTCTACGGCATTGATTTGTCGCGACTGCTGCCGAGCAACCTGGCCCGGACCTGGCACCTGCAACTCGCCATGTTCTGGATCGCAACCGCCTATGTGGCGGGAGGTCTGTTTCTGGCGCCGGCTCTCGGGGGCAAGGACCCGCCGGGCCAGGTCGGCGGCGTGAACCTGCTGTTTGCGGCCTTGGTGGTGGTGGTCGTGGGGAGCTTGTTCGGTGAAATGCTTGGTATTCAGAACCGGCTCGGCAACCTGTGGTTCTGGCTTGGACACCAGGGATGGGAGTACCTGGATCTGGGTCGCGCCTGGCAGTTTCTGCTGGCGGCGGGCCTCGTGCTCTGGCTCTACTTGTTGTTCCGTGCGGTCGGTCCGGCCCGAAAGGATCCTAAGAGCAGCGACGTCTCTTCCCTGTTCCTTTACGCGGCTGTCGCCATCCCCCTGTTCTACCTGCCGGCCTTGTTTTTCACCAGCCGCAGCCACTTCTCGGTGGTCGACACGTGGCGATTCTGGATCATTCACCTCTGGGTGGAAGGCTTCTTCGAGTTGTTTGTCACAGTGATGGTGGCGATGATCTTCTTCAAGTTGGGGATCATCCCGCAACTCACCGCTGCGCGGGTGGTGTACCTCGACGCCATTCTCTACCTGGGCAGCGGCATCGTAGGCACCGGTCATCACTGGTATTGGACGGGGCAATCGGCGATCACCATGGCGCTGGGGGCGACTTTTTCGGCCATGGAGGTGATCCCGCTGACGTTGCTGACGCTGGACGCCTGGGACTTCATCAAGGCCAGCCGCAGCCAGTGTGACATCTGCGGCCAGCAGGTGGGCCTGCCCCACAAGTGGACGTTCTATTTCCTGATGTCAGTTGGGTTCTGGAATTTTGTGGGCGCCGGGGTCTTCGGCTTCCTCATCAATCTGCCTATCGTCAGTTACTTCGAGGTCGGGACGGCACTGACGCCCAACCACGGCCACGCGGCGATGATGGGCGTGTTCGGCATGCTGGCGGTGGCCCTGATGGTGTTCGCGCTGCGTCAATGCAGCACGGCGGAGGAATGGGCAAAGGTCGAGAAGTACGTCCGGCTCTCATTCTGGGGGCTGAACGCGGGCCTGGCGCTCATGGTGGTCAGCAATCTCTTCCCGGTGGGAGTGTTACAGCTTCTGGACGTGCTCGAGAACGGCTACTGGCACGCGCGGGGGCCGGAGTTCTTAACGCGCGGGCTGATTCGCGGGATGGAGTGGGCGCGGTTGCCGGGGGATGGCGTGTTTATTGCGCTTGGCGTGGCGCCGGCCGTGATTGCCGCGGGGATAACTTGGCGCCGGCTGCGGCCCAGGGGGGCCAGCCCATTTACTGGCTCTTAGCTATAGTTAGTGCGCGGGCTTGGCGGGTGGCGAAGAAATCACCTAGACGCTGGATTAGTATGCCAGTGTCTACCCCTTCGGCCTCCGCCGCTTCCCGCAGGGTCAGGCTCTTGGGGATCTCCTGCACGCGGGCCAGAGTGTGCAGGCCGGCGTTGATGAGGAGGTTTCTGGTGGCGGGATACGCGGTCACGTACCAGTAGAGAGTCATTGTGTCCTTCACCTGTTCGCGCTCGAACCAGGCGGGCATGGGGGTGGCCAGGGTGCGGGCGATGTTGAACGCGAACAGCAGCACCGCCGTCAACTCGACCAGGGCCGAGACCGGCAACAGCTTCCAGAACAGCGGCAGCACGTTGCCGTAGGCCAGGGGTTCCGAGGTCGCGCGCAGCGTGCAGCCGATGGTGAGCAGCACTAGCGACCACAGCATCAGCCGGCGGCTCCACAGCTCACGGCTGTTGAGGAACGAGGGCAAGATGCGCGGTCCCACGGTGAAGATCAGCGTGGCCAGAAACCCCACCGTGAAGGTGTGGCGGCCGGCGCCCTGTAAGCCCGGGGTGTCAGGCGCCGATTGCAACAGGGCCGCGAGGATTAGCCAGAAAAACGCCAGGCGCGCGAAGATCGGAAAGCGAGGGTCGATCCCCGCGGTCTTCGGCTTCTTGACGGGAGGTTCGAAAATCCCGAGCGAGTGGCAGGCCAACACCGCGGCAACGGCGGGACAAACCAGCAGCGTCACGAGGCCCGCGATCGCCACCCGCCGTCGGGGCTGGGGGAGACCGAGGAAGGTCGGCAAGAAGCGCGTGCTGAAACCCCAGGCCACCGGGAAGCAGAACAGCCACAGGGCAGCGTAGAGCAGCCAGCGATTGGCATCAGGGGGGAGCACCGGGCTCGCAGCGCGAACCACGACGATGAGTTGGGCGAGCATGGTAAGCGCAAAGCGCGTCAGGCCGGCGAACACCAGGATATTCCACAGCTCGATGCGGCGCCGCGATTTAGCGGACACCGTGACCTCCCAGAGCAGCAGAACGGCGACGAGGAATTCGGCGGCAGCGGCGGCCGGCAGCAGCACCTGCCAGTGCCACTGCCACAGTCCGGCAGCCCAGCGGGCGAGAACCCCGGTGGTCCACAGCGCCCACATGAGCCACCCGACCGCGAGCGACCGCACCGCGGCCCCGCGAAACTTCGGCACCGTGTAGAGCGAGATGCCGATGATGAACGTGGCCACCCAGCCGAAGAGCTGGCCGTGGCCGTGGGCCTGTACCCACGAGGCTGAGGCGTCGCCCGTCGATTGCGAGGCGCTGATCCGTAACAGGTTCCAGACACCGATGAGGGTCCCCGGGAGAACAAGGAAAAACAGACCCACGCCGATGAAGGTGCCGAGCAACCGGGCGATGCGGCGCTCGGGGGCCGGGTCGGCAAGCGGCGTCACCTGGCCCGCCCGTTCTCGCACGAAGGCGCGCACCCACGCCTCCGGGAGTGTGGTCTTCATACCTCCAATATGGACCGGCGCGCAGCCAATGCCTGTGACTGCGGTCACCGACGCCGGAAGGACCGGGGGCTATGGTGGAAGAGGATGCGGCGGCTACGACATTTCGGTTTCGGCCTCGCGTTGGAGGCCGGCGCAATCGAGCAGGTGGATCTCCCGGCTTTGGATTCGTACCAGCCCCTCGGCCTGAAACCGGCTCAGGTTGCGGGAAACCACCTCGCGCACTGTGCCCAGCCGCAGGGCCAGTTCCTGGTGGGTGACCGGCAGCGGGAAGACGTCCCGGCCAGCCTGGTCACCGAACTCGAGCAGGGTGCGCGCCAGCCGCTGCCGGACGCTGCCGAAGGTCACGCTCTGGACAATCCCCACCAGGTGCCGCAGCCGCTGCCCGACTACTGCCAATACCTTGAGGGGAACCTCCGGGTGCTCGCGGCAGACCTGCCGAAAGTCCCTCTTGCCGATGAGATAGGCGACGACCTCGTCGATGGCGCTGACCGAGGCGGGATAGGGGCCGCCGTCAAACAGCGGCACCTCGGCCACGCTCGACGGAGCCGTTTCGACCGCCAGCATGATCTCACGTCCGGAGGCGGAGGTCTTGAAGATTTTCACGCTTCCCTGCCCCAGCACGAACAGCCCAGCGCACTCTTCACCCTCCTGAAACAGGATCTGTCCGGGCGTGAACCGCTTCTCGACCGCCCGCTGGGCCAGGGCTTCGATCTCGGTGCGGCCCAGGCCGGCGAACAGGCTGGTCCTGGAAAAGGTGTCGACTTTCATGGCGTACGCGATCACTGATGAATGTACCGCATGCGGGGCCTGCCCTCAAGTTTGCCCCAATGACGCCATCCTCGGGGTCGCCCCCGTGTTCCGTATCAACCCGTGGGACTGCACGGAATGCGTCGGATTTGCCGACGCGCCGCACTGCGCCGCGGTCTGCCCGGCGGGGGCTATTGTTCTCGCCGGAGAGAGAGAAATCATATGCCGGAAACACTGATCGATCGAAACATGACTCTGCCCGACATTCTCGGCAAGTACCCGGGGTGCCGCCAGGTGCTCGACCGCTACGGCCTGAGCGGCTGCGGCGGCCCCCAGGGTCCCCTCGAGCCGCTGTGGTTTTTCGCCCGCGCCCACCGTGTCCCCGAA
>JACQDI010000077.1 GCA_016201195.1 Acidobacteriota bacterium
CTGCGTGTCATTGGCGACGAAAAGATCCGGCCAGCCGTCGCCGTCGAAATCGAGCACCGCCACGCCCAGCGACTTGCTCGTCGGGTCGGCCACGCCCGCCTTCTGCGATACGTCCTCGAATTTGCCGTTGCCCAGGTTGTGATAGAGCTTCGACGACGTGCCCTTGTAGGATTCCGGGGTGCAGTAGGATTTGGTCTGGCCATCCAGCGAGCACCACAGGTCGGTTTTCACCGACCACTTCACGTAGTTGGCGACGAACAGGTCGAGCTTGCCGTCGCGATCGTAGTCGAGCCAGGCGGCGCTCGTGCCGAAGTCGGCATTGCTGATTCCCGCGGCGCGCGTGACGTCGCGAAACGTCCCGTTGCGCTCGTTGTGGAACAGGTGATCGCCGTCGAGGGCGGTGATGTAGAGGTCCTGGTAGCCGTCGTTGTCGTAATCGCCGGCGGCGACGCCCATGGCGTACATCTCGACCGCCAGGCCGGCGGCGCCCGTTACGTCGGTGAAGGTCCCGTCCTTGTTGTTGCGGTAGAGAGCGGGGAACGAGCGACCTGCCCCGGGGGCCCAGCTCTTGCCGTTCAGCAGCAGGATGTCGGGCCAATTGTCGTTGTTGTAATCGATAAACGCGCAGCCGGAGCCGAGAGTTTCGGGGAGATACTTCTTGCCCGAGCGGCCGGTGTGGTGCCGGAAGCGGATACCGGCGGCGGTCGTGACGTCGGAGAATTGGACCGCGGCGTAGCACGAAGCAGCGACGAGCAGGGCGAGAGCGAATCTATTCGTGCTCATGAATGGGCTGGCGCTCGTTGTTGTCCTCGGGGCTCGCCAGGCGTGGGCGCGCGGTGATGGCCTGAGAAGCTTCGTCGGCTTTGAAGCGGCGGAACAGTTTTTCCTCGCGGGCGGCGCCGTCGAGTTCGCCCAGGCCGCGGTGGCACAACATCTTGGTGTAGTGCATCGCCACGTCCTCCGGGTCGACGGCGCAGACGCGATCGAGCACTTCGAGGGCCGCCCGGTATTCCCGCCTCAAAAACAGAATGCGCGCGATCTGGTTCAGCACCACGCGGTCGCGTGGGTACTGCGCCTCCACGGTGCGGAGCGAGCGCAGCGCTCGGTCGTAGTCGCCGTCGGCCTTCTCAACCAGAGCCTTGAAGTAGTGAATGCGGCCCAGGCGGGGGTTAACGGCGAGGGCTTTTTCCAAGTATGGCTTGGCAGCGTCGGTCTGTCCTTCCTGGATGTAGGCGCGGGCCACGTTCAGCCATCCGTCGGCGTACTCGGGCTCCGCTTCGGTCACTTTGCGGAAGGCGTACTCGGCGCCCTTCAGGTCGCCCTGCAACAGCAGGCCGATCCCCCAGTCGTTCCAGCGCTCGCGGTCCTTGCGCTCGACCACCGGCTGCCATGCGCCGTCTCCCACCTTCAACTCGGCCTGGGCTTGAGCCAGAGTGATGATGGGCAGATCGGGAATGCGGTCCTTGATTTGACCGGAGACGTTGGCGGGGATGTTCGCGGGCAGGAAGAGGAACCGGCGGTCATCGAACTCCGCGGTAACGCCGGCAGGGTCCGCCGAATCGGGCCGGCCGGCATAGGAGAACTGCGTGTAGTAGTGGGCGAACTTGCGATAGTTCAGCCTGGCTGTGAGCTTGAGGGGACCCTTGGCGTCGCGCGGGACGCGGACGCGGTAGTGGACCACGTCCGCCGCTCCGGGCGGGATGAGGCGCACATACAGCACGCTGCGGGTCTGCCACGCGTTGCGCTTGTTGATGGCGTTGCCGTGCTCGTCGAGCTGGTAGGAGCGGTAGAAGTGCGCCCCCGGCTCGACCGGCCCGCGGCCGCCGTCGGCGACCGAGCCGCTCCAGAACACGGCGCGCCCGTTCTCGTCTTCCGCCTTCAGCTCGAGCCAAACGTCGAAGGCGTCGACGGTGCCGCCGGGGAAGAAGTGTCCGACCTTGCGCGTGCGGGCCACGACATCGACCCGTACCGTGTCGCCCGGGCGCAGCGGCGGCGCAGCGCGGTTCAGGGGCGCAGCCACACGCCCGACCTCGCGCAGTAACACGGGCGCACCCGCGCCCTCGGCTTCTTCACCCACGGCGAAGGTCGACGAAGCCTGCGGCGCCTCGCCCGCCCGCCGCCGCATCTCGGGGACGCCCGGCGCGGCCTCCACCGGCGACACAGCAAAGATATCCACCGACACGATGTTGTCTTTCAGAAACTCCTCGGTTACCCGCAACTGTTGGGCGTCCTGGTTCACAAACGGCACGGCGGTGTTGGCAGCGGGAAAGCGGTGCGAGTGGACGACGCCCGCATGAGGGCCGGC
>JACQDI010000078.1 GCA_016201195.1 Acidobacteriota bacterium
ACGTTATCGATCAGCAGGCGCGCGGTCTCTGTAATCGGCTGGGTGGGGGCGAACTGGATGGTGAAGCTGATGCTCGAGCCCGCCGCCAGCGTCTGCGGCAGGAACGGCATGTCAGGGATGGTAAAGTCCGCGCCGGAGATCGAGATTTTGTTCACCGCTCCGTCGGCGTTGCCGGTGTTGCGCACCCGCACCGTCGCCGTGCTCTTGTCGCCCAGGTTGGTCTGGGGCATCGTCAGCGTGTCGTTGTTGTTGATCGGCCGCGTCGAGGACCCCTGCACGAATTCGTACGCGTACACTGCGCCTACGCCCGCCCCGGCCAAGTTGAATCCCGCCGACCGGCCTACAAAATCAATCTTCACCGTCCCCACCGACGCCGCCAGTTGCGTGGGCGAGAAGACCACCGTGAAGCGCAGGTCCGTGTTCGGCTGCACCAGGGCCGGCAACAAGGGCACGCCGCTCAGGGTGAATGTGGATCCGCTGGAGGCGATGTTGTTGACCGTGCCTGGCCCGCTGCCGCGGTTGGTAATAATGAGCAGCGCCGAGTTGGTTTGGTTGAGCGTTGGGTTGACCACGTTGACCGTGGTGTCGGGAAAAGTAATCGTGCCGTCCGGGGCGATCGACGTCTGGTTGCCCTTCGGCAACAAGGTGAAGCTAAAGCCGAAGTCCGGCTGCACGCCCACCAGGTTGGTGGTCACGGCGGCTGTGCGCCGCCCTTCGGTGAAGTTGAACCGCACCGCGCCGGTCACTTTGCCGAGCGCCGTCGGCGAGTAGCCGATGCCGACGGTAAACGAATCGCCGGGGTTCATGGTGAGCGGCAGAACCAGAGTGCCCAGGCTGACCGTGAAATCGTTTGACCCCACCGAATCGATGACGTTGATCGTCGCCGTGGTGCTGCCGGTGTAGGTAAGCGTGATCGCACCCGCCTGCGGCTGCCCGACGCCTTCGGAAATGAAAGTGAGCGTGGCTCCGTCGGAGAGGACCAGGGTATTCTGACCCTGCTGCGCCCTGATGCTGAACGGCGGCGGCTGCTGCGCCAGCAGCGCGGCCGCCAGCCCCATTCCTGCGAAGAGTTTGACGATTTGTCTCATGGAATTATTCACCCCTGCCTGCCGGCACGAAGTAAACCGCTGCGTCGCCGGCGTTCTCTAGAAGCAGCAAGGGATCGTTGCCGATCTCGTTCAACAAGAACATGGACTGTCCCTGAAACCGCAGCAGCCGCGTGGGCGCCGCGTCCAGCGGCAGGCGAGCTTCCACCGCCTGCGCTTCGATGTTCCACACGTAGAGGCTGCGGCCGCCCGCATTGGCGATGAAGATGCGCCGGCCGTCGGCGGAGGCCTCCACGCCCGCCGGATTGGCCAAGCCGTCGCGTTCGCCGGCCAGCAGAAACGCGTCCGCGCTCGTGGCGAAGCGCCGGATCAGCACGAGCTGGTTGATCCCGGCATCGGCCACCACGGCGTCCTGGTCCTTGTTCAGCAGGGCCACGGCCGTGGGCGCCTGGAATGTAGAAAGCAGGCGGGGCTGCGAGTCCGCCTCCGCCGCGCTCCACAGGTACAGGCCGTTCTGCCCGCCTTCGGAAACGGTGATCAGAAGCTGCGCCGCGTTGCGGTCGAGCGCCAGCGCGGTCACTTTGCCACCGAGCGGGGAAAGGTCCGCCACCGGCCCGATCAGCGGGTTTGCCGGAAGCCCTCGCAGCATCTGCACCCGCTGCGCTTCGCTTGAGTAGAGTGCCGCCGCCGTGTCGCTGCTGTTCAGCACGATGCGATCCACGCCGCCGAGCACGCGGTCCATCAGCTCCAGCGAGGGAGCCGCCGCCCCCAGGTTTCGCACCAGGTAAAGCGCGTAGTCGTCTTGGGCTGCAACGACCAGCCCGAAATCAGCGCGCGAGGAAAACGCCGCCGCCGCAACCGGGAAGGGAAGGGCCAGCGGCAGGCCCACGTGGGACGCGCCCGGGATCCCGTTCACCGGCCGGATCGACTGGCGTCCGGCGTCGAACACATACCCCAGCACCGGCCCCTGTAGCGACGTCTGGACACCGGCCTCGTCAGCCGCCAGCACCGCCCCCAGGGCCAGCCCGGAAAGAAACAAAACTCGCAAAATCATTGAAATCTTCATAGGAAATGTCCCGTTTTCGTTTAGCGCGGCGTCCCCACCGTGACCGTTCCCGGCGTGATGGTCGTGCCCGGAGTGGTGGTGGTGGTCGTGGTTTCACCGCCGCCGCGGGTGGCGCCGATGCCGATCCAGATCCCGGCCGCCGCCAGCAGCAGCACGATTTTGCCGGCGCCGAATTTCTTCGGGGTCTTCACCACCTTGTTCACGCCGCCGGTGGGCAGCACGTTGCTCTGCGTGATCACCGCCGTAGCGGTCTTGTCGCCCTGCGCCGCGGTGACTTGGATCTGGAAGCGGCCTTCCGTGATATTAGGCCGGAACCCGGTGCCCACCGCGCGCCCTTGCTCGTTGGTGGCGATGGTCAGATTGCGCGAGGCTCCAAAGAAGGTGCCGCCCGGCCCGCGCTCCGGAAGCGAAAAGGTCACCTTCGCCCCGGCCACCGGCTTGTCGGCCTCGTCGCGCACCTCCACCACCGGCTCGCGGCCCGATCCCAACTGGATGTTGTTAATGGCCCCTTCCCCGTCGATCACCAGGATCTTCAGGCCGGCCCGCTGCGCGGCCAGCGGCCCGCCCACCAGCAGGCCCGACAAAAGGACCGCCACCGCCTGCAAACCTCTTCGCTTCATTACTCCTCCTCTTCCCACCACCAGACGTAACCTATACCGGATTTGTTCCCCGGCAGCTCGCAAACGGACGATTATACCAGTCGCCGCCAGGTTTCAGGAACCAGTCAGTTACATAATGACGCCGCGAAAATCAAAAAGGTTAGCCGGTAAAGAATCCAGGCGACAGGAATCAGGAGCAACCCACCCTGCCCCGTCAGTGCAGGTTTTCCCTCTCCCGCCGCGGCCGCGCCCGGAACTCCCGCACCAACGCGACCAGCGCGTCGACCACCGCCTCAAAGATCCGCTTCCCCTTCTCCGCCGTCGCCACCGTCGGGTCGCCCACCACGCCGCTGCGGCTGAAGCGCGTCCAATGATCCATGTAGAGCACCGGCGAGCCCTTCATCAGGTCCAGCCAGATGAACTGCGACGGCGGCAGGTTCATGTCCTTCACCGCCTTATCCATCTGCACGCGTGCGCCGTCTACGTGCAGGTAGACCGAGGTCTCGAGCTCGCACGCGTGGGCCATGCCCCCCGGGACCGGCGACTCGCGCAGCTTGTTGATCAGGTCCGGCGCCAGGCTCGGCCAGATGAAGCAGCCGCACGTGGCCTCGGTCTCGAGGATCGTCCGCCTCGCGACCAGGTCCAGGATCGGCATGTTCGACCCGTGCCCGTCGGCGATCAGGATATGCCGGAACCCGTGGTGCGCCACGCTCTTGGTCACGTCCAGCACGAAGTGCAGCAGGTGCTCCATGTGGATGTCGATGGTTCCCGGAAAATCCATGTGGTGCGTCTCAAACCCGAACGGGATCTGCGGCAGCAGCAGGATCTCCCCCGGCGCCTTCTGCGCCGCCGCCTCGCACATCGACCAGATCAAGAAGTTGTCGGTGTCGAGCGGCAGGTGCCGCCCGTGATCCTCCACCGACCCGATCGGCAAAATCACCACGGGCTGGTCCTTCACCCGCTCCCGCAGCTCGGGCCAGGTGTGGTGCTGATAAAGATAATGTTTGCGTTCCATCAGGTCTCCTCGGTCCTGCTATACTCTCGGCAAGAACTTAGGAGGATGCCATGAGAATGCTTTCTCTGCAATCCAGCCGGCGCGGATTTTTCACCACCACGGGAATGCTCGGCTTGCTCGGCGCGCTGCCCGGTGGCCGGCGTTTGGCCGCAGCGCTGGCCACCAAGGCCGCCACCGACTCCATGAAGGTCTACACCCGCCTGGGGCTGCGCCCTATCATCAACGCCTCGGGCACCTACACGCATCTCGGCGGCTCGCTCATGCCCCAGGAAGTGCTCGACGCCATGAACGACGCGGCGCAACATTACGTGCCCATCCGCGACTTGACCAAGGCCACTGGCGAGCGCATCGCCCAGCTCACCGGCAATCCCGCCGCTCTGGTGACCACCGGCGCAGCCGGGGCCATCTTTGTCGGCACCTGCGCCTGCATCGCCGGCGACGATCCCGACAAGATGAAGCGGATCCCGTTCACCGACGGCATGAAGAACGAGGTGGTCGTCCAGAAGCTGCACCACACCGGCTGGATCCGCCAGTGTGAGGCTGCCGGCGCGCGCATGGTCGTCGTCGAGTATAAGGATGAGCTGGAGCGCGGCATCACCGGCCGCACAGCCATGCTCTACTTCCTGATCGCCGACAAGCACTTCGGCCAGTACCGCGACCGCCTGGACGCTCCCGGCTGCAAAGTATCCCTTGAAGAATGCATTGCTATCTCCAAGAAAACGCGAATCCCTCTGTTGGTTGATGCGGCCGCCGAGCTGCCTCCGGCCGAGAATCTCAACGGCTACACCAAACTGGGCGCCGACCTGGTCGCCTTCAGCGGCGGCAAGGGACTGCGCGGGCCGCAGAACGCCGGGCTGCTCGTTGGCCGCAAGGACCTGGTGGACATGGCCGCGATGTACCAAAGCCCCTATAGCGGCCTGGGGCGCGATCTGAAGATCTCGAAGGAAACCATGATCGGCATGGTCGCCGCCGTCGAACGCTACGTGAAGGTCGACCACCAAGCCGAGTGGAATTATTGGAAGTCCCAGGTGGATCACATGAAGGGCGTGCTCGACAAGATCCCGGGC
>JACQDI010000392.1 GCA_016201195.1 Acidobacteriota bacterium
CTGAGGGTAGAGCGTTCCGGAACGCGCTCCGTGGTTTTAGGTGTTGCGCCTCTGGCCTTCAGGCACAGGGGCTAACCGCTCTTCGGGAACAAACCAGAGAGGGGCGGGACAAAGGGGTCCATCGATGGACGAAAGCTGGAACCGAACCGTGGTTGCCCCTCCGGTGATCAAGGCCCCCCTGCTGTTGGGGTTCCGATTCACCTCTCGTTGCCGGAGGACACGAAGTAGCTTCCACACACCCCGGTTATCCGAGGGCCTCCCTCGGATAGCCGGACTCGGAGCACTAAAAAAATGACCCTTCCTTAATTTTTGCCTTTTGCCTTTTGCAATTTGCCTTTTGCCTTGCTCTTTCCCCTAAGGCGTAGTGTCTCTCGACTTCTCCCCGTCCTTTGCGCTCGGCGCCGTATTGACGTATCGCATCGCCGTCGCGGCCAGCCCCTCGATCGCGCCGGAGCCGCCGCCGCTGGTGACCAGGATCTCAGGCATGAACCGGGCTTTTCCCTCGGCGAGCGCGGCGATCACGTTGACCAGCGTGGTGGCGTTCGACCCGAGCGCCTGCACCTGCGCCTCGTAGCCCTTGGCCCGCGCCAAGCCGATGGCCTCCACCTCGGCGCCCTTCGCGGCCCCCGTCGCGCGGACGTACTCGGCCTCGCCATGGGCCTCGGCCACGCGGCCGTCGGCGTTGTTGGTCTTGATGGCGATGCCCACCTTCGAGCGGGCCAGCTCCGCCTGCATGTCCGCCGTCCCCTTGGCGTGCTCCATCAGCGTCCGCTCGTCCTGCGAGGCGCGCTCTTTTTGGAAGGTCTGGATCTCCTGGTTGGCGATCTCGCGCTGGGTGAGGACCTTCACCAGGTCCTCCGGCAAAACAACATCCTGAATATACACACCTTTGGTTTCTACCTGGTATTGCTCGAGCTGGTCCTTGATGTGGGAGAAGGCCTCCTGCTGCACCTTCTGCCGGGTTTCGATGAACTTGATGGCCGGCATGCTCTGCAAATTGTCGCGGAAATGGTTGCCCACTGCCGCCTGGAGCACCTCGTTCACCAGGTTGCGCATCGTCCCGACCATCGAAATCACGCGCGGCGCCTTGGTGTCGGGCACGTGGATCTGCACCTGTAGGTCGATCTTGAAGACAAACCCCTCGTTGCTCTTGGCCACGATCTGCTGGAGCTTGGCGTCCAGGTTGTGGGCCTCGGAGGTGGCCTCGGCCCAGTTGAGGTTGAGTATGGCGGTGGGCACGATTTCCGCCTCGTAGCAGCGCGGGTTGATGGGATACTTGCCGGTGCGCAGCGGTTCTTGCCACACGCCGCGCCGCCCCGGCCGCACCAGCGACCCGAACTTGAACTCGGCCCCCGAGGTGTCCTGCGTGGCCAGACCCACGTACGCTTTGATCACCGCCACCTGCCCCTGCTGGACCACGAGCATCGGCACGCGCTCCACACTCACCAGGAACGGATTCAGCGCGTAGGCGCCGTAGAGCAGGGGATCGTGCTGGAGGCCGATTTTGCCGCCGTGGTCGAGGAAGGCCTGGAAGTCCTGGTAGTTGTTGTGGAGGTCGTGCTTGTTGCCGAGGAGCTTCTCGATGACGTCGGCGTCGGGGGCCCCGGCCTGCTCCATCTCGGCGACGTCGGTGAAGCCGCCCAGGCGACTGGCGATGTCGCCGGAAGGCAGCGGGTCGCCTTCGTAGGTCGTGACAATTCCCACGGCGTCCAGCGGCACTCCTTCCTTGCCTTTCGGCACGGGCTCGATGCGCACCAGCTCGAGCTGCTCGGGCCGCAGGCCGACCGCCTCCGGGCTGATCTTGCGGTCCTTGCCGGCCTTCGCCCGCAGCTCCGGCGAAACCGGCAGGCCGTACACCTCGCTCTTGGTGATCACCAGGAACCCCACCGGGTGGATCGGCACCAGCGTTCCCGGCGGCAGCACCGGCCGCTGCACGCCCTTCTGCCCGCCTTGTTGGACGAAGGATCGCAGGTCGGAAAAGTTGGCGAACTCCTTCTTGTAGACCGCGGACTTGGCGCCGATCGGCAGCGGCTGGCCGACCTGGGCGATCACCACCCCGATCTCCCCCGCCGGCACCTGGACCCACGGATGCTTTTCCACGCTGTAAATCAGCCACGGCTTCCAGCGCAAGCCGGGCATCAGCAGGTCAGCCTGGTACCCGGCCTCGCCCTTGAACGCAACTGGATTGTCGTTGCTGAGCTTCTTGAAGGAGAATTTCTTGGTAACCAGCCCGACCTCGGTCGGCCCGATTTTTCGTACCGAACGCAAAGCCACCAGCAGGCCAAATACTATCAGAACAACCCACCACGGTGACATACAAGCCTCCTCTACTCTTTCGCAAACGGGCCGCTTGCTAACACGCGCGGCTCGGAAATGCCGTCTCGCATTTGTAACGGGCCCCTCCCGCCATCCCGCTACTCCCGCCTGGTTTCCTCCGCCCGAACCCACGGCACCGGCGATTCCACCGACAAATACCAGGGAAAGCGCTGGGAATTTCGGAAAAGCTGAGCGAAGAGCTTCAGCCGGTCGGTCACCTGCGCCTCTTCGGCCTGCCGACGGAAACTCTCCAGCGCTACATCCCAATACTTCTTATCGCCGCTCGTCTCGGCGATATACGCTAGACCGGGGGTGAGCATGACCGCGTGCACGGGCGCGTTGCGAAAGATGCGCCGCTCGGGGTCCCACTCGCGGGGGTTGGCGAAGATCCAGTCCGCGGCGCGTCGCAGGTAGGCGGGCATCTCCGGCCGTCGCAACGTCTGCGAGGCCTGGGCCACGGCTTCGAGTGCGATCCCGTACATCCACGATTGGTGGCTGTAGCCTCCCTTGAATTGCGGATCCCAAACGGCGCGCGAGTTGAGCCCGCGCAGTCGCTCCACATCGCCGTCCTGCCAGGCGTGCACGCAGTCGATGATCCAGTTGGCGCGGTCCAGGTATTTCTGGTCTCCGAAAACCTCGTACGCTTTGAGCATGGCGAACAGGCCATGGCCGATCGAGCGTGTGTTGCTCTGGAGGTCCAGCCCGTTGTAGGTAACCCCGAAGTCAGCCGACATTCGCGCCACGTCGCGCGACCACAAATCGCCGGTGAGCAGCCAGCGGTCGAACAGCCCTTCATTCTTGTAGAACGCCCAACTCGTGGAGGAAATGAAGACCCCGTTCGAGTAACGGGTCCAGTGGTTGAGGCCGGGACCCGTGCGCGGAGCGCCGTCGCGTCCGGGTTCCACCTCGTGGTGGGAGATGTCTACATCTGCGTGATGGGCGGCGGCCTCGATCGCCATGCGAAACGAGGTCATGTCGCCGGTGCGGAAGAAATGCAGGAACAGCGCGTGCGGGAAGTCATAATACTCAGTTTCCCAGTGTATGCCGTAGTCGGGCTTCGAGTGGTCCGGGATCAGCTTGTGCATGGCGTCGCCGAAGTTGAGCATGCCGTATTCATCGAACCGCCGGCCCTGAAACTCGAAGCCGCGATCGCGCTTGGCGAGCACCGCGTCGCGGCAGGCCACCAGCCAGCGGTCGTAACGTTGGATCAAGGGCCAGTATTGCGGGCGGATGGCGTCGGGCGAGGAGGGAACGAGTCGTCCCAGCGCGCGCGTCTCGCGGGTGTACCAGTTGGGCGGCGCGACGGCGTAGAGCGGCTGGTCGAGTTGCGCAACCAGGTTCTCCCCGCCGCGCTTCTCCCCTCCAAACGACAAGATCATCTCGTGAGTCTTCGCCACGCCCGTGTAGATGTTCTGCGGCCGCGCGGACTCCGGAAACAAAGCCAGCCGCACTCTGCCCCCGGGACGCACCTCGAACCCCTTGGGATAGAGCTGCCAAAACCACCGCAGGCCGAAGCCGACTCCGCCCGCCTCGAACCAGCCCGGTCGTCGGGGCTCGGCCGCGAGTTGCTCGATTTTGACCGGCTCGGCCGGGCGCTCCAGCCGTGCTTCGAGCCACAGCCCGTCCAGGCGGACGAAGTCGCTCATCTCTCGCCCCTGCCGGTTAACGAAGCTATATATGATTCGGATGTATGAATGCCCGGCGTACGCCACGAGGCGGACCACGTAATCGAGCGCCCGGTCGTGCCCGTCGACCCAGCCGTGCGATCCGGTGCGCTTCAGCACCACTCGCAGCGCGTTGTGCTCCTCGACTACCAGCTCGGAGCTGGCCCACTGGCTTGCCTTGTAGATGCGCTCGTCGGTGCGCAGCAGAAAATCGGCTCCCCGCAAACCCGGAGCGTCGAGCAGCGGGCCGGTCCGGTGGACCGTGAAGGCAAGCGGCCCGGTCGAGACCCGGATGTGATCCGGTCCGGGTTCGACGCGCAGCGCGGCGGCCGGGGCCGCAGCGGGCTCGTCGGAGGTGCGCAGCCGGTACTCGGCGCGTCCACCCCCCGGGGCATCCGCAAAAAAGTCAGTGTGGACCCACTGAATCGAGCCGTCGTCCCACCAG
>JACQDI010000393.1 GCA_016201195.1 Acidobacteriota bacterium
CTGCGGACGAAGTGGTTGCCATGCTCGATCTCCGGGGTGGGAAAGACGCGGCGCCACCTGCCGCTCGACTGGCGCCGGACGATGTAGAGGTAGCCGGTGTCGTTGATCTCGACCCCCAGGCGGATCGAATCGCCCTGGGTGAACGTTCCTGCCGGGTCGGCTTCGGTAGCCGCACCGCCCACGACCTTCCAAATGCGGCATTTCACCCCCAGGGCGACGGCGACGACCGATCTTTTGACCGCCGCGAATTTGCCCTTGTGGCTGGTGTCGGGCGAAACGATCAGCCCCGCCTCGGCGTAGAACAGGTCTCGCGCCGACTGCTTGCCGCCTCGCTGGGCGCTGACCGGACCCGGCGCCGCCAGCCACCAAAGCCCCGCCACCAGCGAAAAGACCAGCAGTAAGCCGCGCACGCTACGCCTCCTGCTCCGTTCGGCGAATCAGCACCGCCGTGATGTTGTCGGGGCCGCCCCGGTCGCGGGCCTGCTCGACCAACCGGCTCGCCTTCTCGGCCAGAGAGCCGTTGCCGGCGAGCACTTGGGCCATCCCGGTGTCTTGGATCACGCCGTGCAGGCCGTCGGAGGAGAGCAGCAGCAGATCCCCCGGCTCGAGGCGCAGCTCATAACTGCGCACCTCGATGCGCTCTCTCGCGCCCACCGCCATGGTCAGTACGTTTCGAAACGGGTGCGTGTGGATCTGCTCTTCGGTGAGGCCCAGGCTGCGGCCGATTTCGTTTACCCAGGTCTGGTCGGAGGTGATGCGCTGCAGTTCACCCGCGCGGTAGAGATAGGCGCGGCTGTCGCCTACGCTGGCGATGTGGGCCAGGGGCACGTCGAGCAGCACGGCCACCACCGTGGTTCCCATGCCGTGCAGGTCGGGGTTCAGCGAGGCCTGCTGGAGGATGTTGTGGTTGGCGGTGCGCACGGCCTGCACCAGGCTCTCCAGGGTCTTAATGGGAGCCGCCTCCCGCACGTACTGGACGATGGTTTCGATCGCCAGCCTGGACGCCCTCTCCCCCGCCTGGGCGCCTCCCATCCCGTCGGCGAGCACAAACAGCCCCAGCTCGGGCTCGACGATGTAGGCGTCCTCGTTGGAGGACCGCACGCAGCCGACGTCGGAGATGCCAACGTGTTCGATCACCGTCCAGCCAGTTTAACATTGGCTCACCTGTGCGGTAAGCCTCCGGCTTGCCCTACTTCGCATGGGCCAATCGGCGAACGAAATCGATGTCGGCTTCGAGGAAGTCAAGCTGCGGCAATTGTTGAGGCGCGACCCATTGGATCTGGTCGAAGATGCGGTTCTCGGCCACGCCGGAATAGGAAGACACGCGGAAGAAGATCAGCAGGATGGGCGGCCGGCCCGGATACTGGTAGGGGAAGCGCGTGATTTCCTCCACTCCTTCGGCCGTAATACCCAGCTCCTCCTGGAGCTCCCGGCCGAGCGCTACGACGGGGTCCTCGCCCGGCTCGACCTTACCTCCGGGAAACTCCCACTTCAGGGGATGCGATTGATCGGCGCGGCGGCGGCAAACGAGCAACCAGCCGTCCCGCTCGATCACGGCGGCGGTCACGGTGGTCATGCGGGCCGTTCCATCCGCTGCTTCCCGAACATCCACGGGATGTGGAGGAGCTGCACCCGAGCCGAGAACTTGGAGCTGTCCGCGATAACGAACAGGAACAGGGAGTTGAAGCTCAACTTCCGGCGCCGCTCCCGAATCATGGGAAAATAGTCTCGCGCCGTCATTCGATGTCATTGAAGCACATGTACAGCGAAAAACTCCTGGACCACTTCAAGAATCCCCGCAACGTGGGGGAACTCGACCCGCCGGCGCGTACGGTCGAGGTCTCGAACCCGGTGTGCGGGGACATTCTGCGCCTGTCGGCTCGGTTCGAGCAGGGCCGCATTGCGGAGGTTCGTTTTCGGACCCGCGGTTGCACCGCCTCCATTGCCGCGGGGTCCGCCTTATCCGAGTTGCTGCGGGGCAGGACAGCCGAAGAAGCAGCGCGCCTGAAACCCGCCGACGTGGAGGCGGCCGTGGGAGGTCTTGGCAACGAGTCCAAACACGCCGCCGTGCTGGCCATCGACGCGGTCCGGGCGCTGCTGGCAGGGTAAGCCCCATATCTGGATCGTGGACTGTGGGTGGCGGATCGTGGGCCCGAAGCGGCGGAGTCCACGTTCTACGATCCACGTTCCACGATCCTGGGCCGAGGCCCACCCTACAATTCCCGCAGAAACAGCCGATGGGCCCGCTTCAGGAGGCTTGCGCTGGCGCCTGCGAAACAACCCGCTTCCGAGCGGTGGCCGAACCTCGCGGTCAAGGTGGTGGGGCTGGTTTCGGCGGGGTTTGGGCTGGCGGTCCTGGTCGGGTGGCACACCCACAACCTGGCGCTGATCCAGGTACGGCCCGGGTTTGCCACCTTGCCCTATAACGCGGCCCTTGGGTTTCTGTTCTGTGGCGCCGGACTGCTGGCCGCCGCCTGGAGCCGTTCCTGGGCCACGCTGGCCTGCGGTTGCCTGACCTCCCTGGTCGGTTTGCTGACCATGATTGAGTACGTGTTCGCAGTCGACCTGGGCATTGACCAGCTCCTGATGAATGCGTACCTCACCCTCGGGCCGCCCTACGCCGGCCGCATGTCTCCCAACAGCGCCGTCTGCCTGCTGCTGGCCGGCGGCGCTCTGCTGCTGCTCGGCATCCGGGAGTTTGCACAGCGTCCGGTGATCCTGGGGCTGTTGGGATCCCTGATTGTGGCGGTGGGCCTGGTGGCCTTCACCGGCTATCTGACCGGCATCACCACCGCCTACGACTGGGGATATCTGCGACCGATGGCGGTGCATGCGGCCGCCGCCTTTGTGGTGCTCGGCGCCGGGATCGGCTCCTACGCCTGGAGAGCGGGCGGGGCGGAAGCGGCGGGCGTGCCGGAGAGACTTCCAGCGCTGGTCGGTGTGTGCGCGGTGAGCGCCACGCTGCTGCTCTACCAGGCCCTGGCCGTACAGCAGCGCGAGCATGTGGAGGGCCTCATTCAGTTCGCCCTCGGAGATGTGCACAACGAGATTCAGGCCCGCGTGGAATCGCGCCTCCTGGCCCTGGTCCGCACGGCCCGGCGGTGGGAGTTTCGCGGCCGGATGTCTCGCGCGGAATTCGAGTTCGAAGCCCGACAGAACCTGGCCCACGACGCCGGCTACCAGGCCATCGCCTGGATCGACGCTTCCTTTCACACCCGCTGGGCTGTAGGGCCGGAAGGGAGCGAGACCGCCCCGAGCTCCGACCTGCGGCTCGAAGGGCGCAGGCGGGCGGCGCTCGAGGCCGCGCGGGCCCAGCGCCAGATGGCGCTGAGCCGCGCGGTCGATCTGGCCTCTGGAGGGAAAGGGTTCCTGGCTTTCGTCCCGGTCTTCAGGGCGGGAGGCTTCGACGGCTGGCTGGTGGGCGTGGTGCGCATCCAGTCGCTGTTGGACACCGTGCTGCACGACAGGGTGGCCCCCCGCTACTTGATCGAGGTGCTCGATGGCGAAGAGGAGATCTACCGTCGCCCGGCTGGTGTGTTGGCGGCGAGGTGGGGCCGAGAGTCCGCGGTGAGCGTTTCCGGCGTGACCTGGCGGGTGCAGATCGTGCCGCAACAGGACGTGATCGCCGAAGAGCACTCCCGGCTGCCGGAATCGGCGCTGCTGGTCGGTCTTTCCATGGCCTTTCTGCTGGTCCGCGCGGTTCACCTGGGGCAGGTGGCGCGGATGCGGGCCGACGCGCTGGCCCGGCAGACCGGCATCCTGACGTCGATCCTGCAAAGCATGAGCGACGGGGTCATCGTCGCTGACAGGCAGGGTAGATTCCTGCTGTTCAATGCCGCCGGGCAGCGCATGATGGGGCTGGCCTCGGCTGAGATCTCTCCGAGCGAGAGACCCCCGCAGCACGGGCTGTTCCTGCCTGATGGAGCGACCCGGATCCCGGCTGACGAGCTGCCTCTGGCTCGCTCGATCCGCGGCGAGGCCGTCAACGACGTGGAAATGGTCGTGCGGAATCCCTCCGTCGGGGAAGACCGGTGGATCAACGCCAGCGGGCGGCCCCTGCTCGACCAGAAAGGAGACCGCCAGGGAGGCGTGGTGGTGTTCAGCGACATCACCGAGCGCAAGCGCAGCGAGAAAGCCCTGGCCGAGCAGGCCGGCCAGCTTCAGAACGCCGTAAGGCAGCTCGAGGCGTTCTCCTACTCCATCTCTCATGACCTGCGGTCTCCGCTGGCGACGATCAAGGGTTTCTCCCGGGCGTTGCTGGAGGATCACGGGCCGCGGCTCCACGCGGAAGCCCGGGGCTACCTCGAATCCATCAACGGGAACGCCGACCGCATGGGGAAATTGATTGACCACCTGCTGGCCTTTGCCATGCTGGGGCGCAAGCCCCTGGCCGCCTCCACCGTCGACATGAACGAGCTGGCGCGGTTGGTGTTCGAGGAACTTCGGCTCGCGGCGCCGGATCGCCGCGTGGAGTCTGACCTTCGGCCGCTCCCCCCGGCCCACGGCGACAGCGCCCTCATCCACCAGGTCTTCGCCAACTTGCTTTCCAATGCCTTCAAGTTCACCCGGGGCCGCGAACCGGCCCGGATCGAGGTCGGCGGCAGGACCAGCGGGGCCGGGGAAAACGTCTACTACGTGAAAGACAACGGCGTGGGGTTCGACAAGCAGTTTGCCGGCAAGTTGTTCGGGGTTTTCCAACGGCTCCACACGGTGGATGAATTCGAGGGGACCGGCGTAGGGCTGGCCCACGTGCAGCGCATCATCCAGCGGCACGGCGGCCGGGTCTGGGCGGAGAGCAAACTCAACGAGGGAGCGACGTTTCATTTCACGCTCCCGGCAGGAGAGCAAAGGGCATGAGCACCACGGAAGTGGACGTGAACGCGCATGTGCTGGTCATCGAGGACAATCCGGACGACGTTACCCTCATGCTGCGAGCGTTGAAAAAGCACAACCTGGGCGAGCGCGTCCACGTACTGAGGGACGGCGCAGCAGCGCTCGACTATTTCTTTCGCGACGGGGGAACCCCCAAACTGATCTTCCTCGATCTGAAGCTCCCCAAGGTGGAC
>JACQDI010000438.1 GCA_016201195.1 Acidobacteriota bacterium
CTCAACGAGCTGGCTATTCAAGTAAAGCTTCAGGGTTTCTTTGTATCTCTTTCTCATAAAATACTCCCTGAATATAGGGAGTTTGAGCGAGCGTCTACCACGGTGGTCAACGCGTACGTCACGCCGTTGATGGCTCGCTACCTGACCCGGCTCGCGGCAGCGCTCACTCCTACCCGCCTGAGGATTATGCAGTCGAATGGCGGCTCGATCTCCGTCGAGATGGCGGCGCGAAGCGCGATCCACACGATTCAGTCAGGGCCGGCCGGCGGCGTGCTGGGGGCGGCGACTGTGGCCCGGAGGGCTGGCTTCGAACGCGTCATCAGCTTCGACATGGGGGGTACCTCGACCGACGTATCGCTGTTCGACGGCAAGCCCAGCTTCACCCAGGAGTCCGAGCAGGGGGATTTTCCGGTCCGGGTGCCGATGCTTGACATTCACTCGGTCGGCGCCGGAGGTGGATCGATCGCCCGCATCGACGCCGGGGGCGCCCTTCGGGTAGGACCCCAGAGCGCCGGGGCTTCGCCCGGCCCCGTCTGCTACGGGGAAGGGGACCGGCTCACCATCACCGACGCCAACCTGTATTTGGGCCGCATCGATCCGGAGAAGTTCCTGAGTGGGCGGATGCGTCTTTACCCGGACAGCGCCGCCCGCCACCTGGAGCGCTTCGCCCGCGGGTTGGGGGTCAGCACGCGCGAAGCCGCCGTGGCCATCGTCGAGGTCGCGAATTCCAACATGGAGCGGGCGATCCGGACCGTCTCGATCGAGCGCGGCTACGATCCCCGCGACTTCGTCCTGGTCAGCTTCGGCGGGGCGGGGGGCCTGCACGCCTGCGAGCTCGCCGAGCGGCTCGAGATAGCGACCGTCCTCGTGCCTCGCCACGCGGGGGTGCTCTCAGCCCTGGGCATGCTCGCCGCCGACTGCGTGCGCGATTACTCCCGCTCGGTGTTGGGGGCGGCGATCGAGCCAGCCTGCGCCGAGATGGAGCGCGTCGCCACCGCCGAGTTTGCGGAGATGGGTCTTGAAGCCCCGATCTGCGAGCGGCTCATCGATCTTCGTTACCGGGGGCAATCCTACGAGATCACGCTGCCCTGGGCCGCGCGCGAGCGCTTCGACGAAGAACACCGGCGGCTCTACGGCTACCATCACCAGGGCATGGAAGTGGAGGCGGTTACCGCCCGGCTGCGGGTGATCGGCATCACCGAAAAAATCGATCCGGCGGCCCCCGCCGCGCTCGAAACATTTTCGAGCACTTACGTTCCGGCAGGCTGGAGCGGCGAGGAAGACGGGGCGGGGAACCTGGTTCTGCGGAGGCGCGATGGCTGAGTCCCTGTCGGTCCAGATGGACGTGTTCCGCAACCTGTTCGTCTCGATCGCCGAGGAGATGGGGATCGTGCTGCGCCGCACCTCGTTTTCCCCCAACATCAAGGAGCGGCGCGACTACTCCTGCGCCGTGTACGACTCGCAGGGCCGCACCATCGCCATGGGCGACCATATGCCGGTGCACCTGGGCGCCATGCCGGCCTCGGTCGAGGAGGCGGTGCGCAGCGCCACCATCGAGCCGGGCGACCTCATCATCCTCAACGATCCGTTCCGCGGCGGCACACACTTGCCCGACATCACCGCTGTCTCGGGGGTCTTCCTCAACGAAGGGGAGCCACCGGCCTACTATGTTGCCTCGCGCGCGCACCACTCCGACGTCGGCGGCATGTCGCCCGGCTCGATGCCGCTCGCCCGGGAGATCTACCAGGAAGGCATCCGCATCCCGCCGGTGAAACTCATCAAGCGTGGCCGGATGGACGAGGAGATCCTGGGCCTGGTGCTGGCCAACGTGCGCACCCCCGAGGAGCGCCGCGGCGACCTGGGCGCGCAGGTCGCCGCCCATTGTGTCGGTGAGCGGCGGCTGCTGGCCGCCACTGAGAAATACGGCCGCGCCGAGATGGAGCGTCGCATTGCGGCGCTGCTCGATTACAGCGAGCGCCTGATGCGCGCGCGCCTGTCGGAGATTCCGCCGGGTGAGTACATCTTCCAGGACTTTCTTGACGACGACGGAATCAGCGACGCGCCCGTGCGCATCCACTGCCGGCTCCGCATCGCTGGGGACGAGGCTACGGTCGACTTTTCCGGCTCCAACCCCCAGGTAGCCGGCAGCATCAAC
>JACQDI010000426.1 GCA_016201195.1 Acidobacteriota bacterium
CTCCAGCCGCAGAACCTGCCGCCCCGCTTGATGCGAACCGTCCACCCGGCGCGCCACGCAGAACCCGCCATCGTCAACCTCGGGCAACTGGAGCGCCGCGCCATCCGGACGGCGCTGGAACTCGCCGCCCACGACAAAACCCGCGCCGCGCGCCTGCTGGGCATCGGCAAAACAACCCTGTACCGGAAGCTCAAGGAAATGACCATCGAGAAGAAGCCCGGAGGGACCCCCGCTAGCGGCGACTACTTGATGTGAAAAAAACCCTTGCCACCGCCCCCCCGCAAGGCGTATAAACAACAAGGCCCCGGCTACGGTTGCAGATGGAACGTGGATCGTGGAGTGTGGAACGTAGACTCAGGCGACCGCGCCCACGATCCACGGTCTACGATCGACAATCCACAATCCACCGGGCGAGGAGGATCTTTATGGCATTCTGTCCCCATTGTGGCGCCCAGGTGGCCGGGGCCTTCTGCGGCTCCTGTGGCAAGCCTATAGGCGATGCGGCCCCCTCTGTGGGCGGTGGCCCGGCTCCTTCGGCGGGCCCCGGCCCGGCCCCTTCGGCGGCGGGCGGAGCCCCAACCGCTTCCGCGGCCGGGATGACCGACAACGTGGCTGGCGCCCTGTGTTACGTGCTCGGCCTGCTGACTGGCGTGGTCTTCCTGGTCCTCGAGCCCTACAACCGCAACCCCGTGGTGCGTTTCCACGCCTTTCAGTCCATCTTTCTGCACGTCGCCTTAATTGCCGTCTGGATCCTGCTCACGGTCTTGGGCGCCGCGCTGAGCATTCTGTCGCTCCTGTTGATCCCGGTGTGGATCCTGCTCGGCTTCGGCTCCTTCGTGCTGTGGATCATGCTGCTGATCAAGACGTTCAACGGCAGTAAGATGGTGCTCCCGATCGTGGGTCCCCTGGCCGAGAAGCAGGCGGCGGGCTAAAGCAGCTCGTGCTCCATCTGACCGAATCCCAGGTCCGCGAGCTGCTGCCCATGGCCAAGGCCATCGAATTGGTCGAGAGGGGCTTGTTGCACCTCGCCGCCGGCGAGGCCCTGAACCACCCGCGGCGGCGCGCGCAATTGAAATCGAGCGCCACGCTGCACTACATGGCGGCGGTGGACGTGGCCTCCGGCTACCTGGGGGCGAAGATCTACTCGACCCATCCTCAAACCGGCGCGCACTTCGTCGTGTTGCTCTACGCCTCCGACGGCAAGCCACTGGCCAGCATCGAGGCGAATGCCCTGGGGCAGATTCGCACCGGCGCCGCGAGCGGCGTGGCCACGCGGCGCATGGCGCGGGCGGATGCCCGGATCGTGGGCCTGATCGGCAGCGGATTCCAGGCCGAGACCCAGCTCGAGGCGGTGGCCCGGGGATGTGACATCGCTATTACCGCCACCACGGCTCGGGATCCGGTCCTGCTGGGCGAATGGCTCGGGCCGGGCGCCCACATCAACGCCGTGGGCAGCAATCACGCGCGGCGGCAGGAGCTGGACGCGGCCGCCGTCGCCAAGGCCGGGCTGGTAGTCGCCGACTCGGTAGAGCAGGCCAGGATGGAGTCCGGCGACCTGATCGCCGCCTTCGAGCGAGATGCGGGGAGCTGGGACCGGGTGGTCGAGCTGGCCGACGTGGTAGCCGGCAAACACCACGGCCGGCGCTCGGACGATGAGATAACCCTCTTTAAATCCAATGGCTTAGCGCTAGAGGATATAGCTGTAGCCGGATACCTCTACGAGCAGGCGACAGGAAAGGTTTAAAGGCTGGCGGGAGATGAATTCATTCCGACAGCGGGACCTGCTGCTCAATCTCCCGCCAGGCGCTGATTTTCAAGCGGCGGCAGACCCAGCACAGCATCTCCGATTGCTCGGTGGCGCCGTCGGCGCCGCAGACCCGGCAACGATAAGTCTTCTTGGCCTTGGTTTCAAACACCGAGTTCCGGGCCGTTTCCAGGAATTCGGGCGGCACTACGGGCTGTTGCGTATTCACTTTCAGGTTGGCCCTTTTCCTCACGCCGCCCTCCTCCTTCGATCCTTCCACAGCAATCAATATCACAGCCGAGCCGAAAAAGTCCAGCAAAACCTTCAGCCGTTGAGGTTGCCGACCACGTCCAGGACGTAGGCGGCATCCAGGGCGGCGGAGCAGCGGGGGCACTTCTGCCCCTCGGCCACCCGCATCTTGCGGTTCCAGCCGCGGTCGAGGGAGACCACGTCGGCCTCCACCGTACGAGTGCAGATCGGGCAATAAACACGGGCCCGTAAGACCTTGGATTCCAACAAAGTAGCCATGTTACGCTCCAGCTTCCTCATCTTCTTTTCGACCGTCCATCGCTCTATATGACGCAACAAAGAGCTAAAAGGTTGAATTTTTTTTCGCGGCTCCGCCCGTGTTACTATGATCTAGCCAGGAGAGGCTGTTCGTGGGCACCCAGATTTCCTTGGGAGGATCGCTGCAGGACCACGGCGTGCGCATGACCCGCCAGCGCCGGCTGCTATTCGAGCTGATGGACGCCTCCGGCGAGCACCTGAACGCGGAGGCGCTCTACAAGCTGGCCAAGCAGCGGGACCCGCGGATCAACCGGGTCACCGTTTACCGCACGCTGAAGCTGCTCAAGCAAGAAGGTTTGGTGGACGAGTTGGACCTGTTGCACCACCAGGGGGACCAGCATTATTATGAAACACGGCTGAAGCGGGAGCATGCCCACGTGGTATGCCTGCGCTGCGGCCGCGTGGAGGAGCTCCGGCTCGGAGCGGAAATCCCGGAACAGGAAATAACAGATGGGAACGCCCTCTGTCTCCCCAATCAGCGTGTTTGCCGAAACCGGCAGGATGAAACCATTTCTGGCGGTGGTCGAGCCGAACGGGAAACGCCAGCTCGTGAAGATCTCCAAGAGCCCGTTCCAGATCGGGCGGCTGGCGGAGTGCGAGCTGTCACTGCGGGACAGCCGCATCTCGCGCCAGCACGCGCAGGTGGTGATCGAAGACGATCAGTACTTCCTGGAGGACCTCAACAGCCGCCACGGCACCTTCGTGAACGGCAAGAAAGTCACCCGGCACAAGCTCGAGCCCAACGACCGCATCGACTTCGGGATTGAAGACTCCTATCACCTGATCTTCACCTACGAGACCGGAGACACCGACCGGCTGCTGGCGCAGCTGGACGCGGTGCCCTCCTCGCACGCCACCGGCAACCTGGCCAAGCTGCGGGCGGTGCTGGAGGTGGCCCGGGCGCTGGAATCCTCGATGTCGCTCGAAGACGTGCTGGGAGCGGTAGTGGACGCGGCCCTGGTGGTGACCGGCGCCGAGCGCGGGTTCCTGCTGCTGCACAACGGAGAGGGGACGCCGCTCGAGATGCGAGTGGCACGGGACAAGAACGGCCGGCCGCTCGATGACAGCGACCTGCGCGTGCCGCGCGGGGTGATCCAGCGCGCGCTGCACCAGCGCCGCGACCTGCTGTCGATGAACTTCGATCCCTCGCAGATGAACACCGACAAGAGCATCGTGGATCTGGAGCTGCGCAGCGTGGTCTGCGTGCCGCTGGTGCGCATCCGCATCGGACACACCCACGAGACCAGCCAGCTCTCCGCCAAGAACGACACGTTGGGCGTGCTCTACATGGACTCGCGCATCGGCTCGGCGGATCTTTCGGCGGGCAACCGCGAGCTGCTGCAATCGCTGGCGATTGAAACCTCCACCGTGCTGGAAAATGCGCGCCTGATGTCGCAGGAGCGCGAAAAGCGGCGCATGGAGCAGGAGCTGTCCATCGCTCGCGAGATCCAGCGCACCCTGCTGCCGGCCAGCCTCCCCGCCGCCGGATGGTTCCTGGCCGCCGGCAGCAGCCAGGCCTGCTTCCAGGTGGGGGGCGACTACTACGATGTAATGGAGCTCTCCGACACGATGTGGGGCGCCGTGCTGGCCGATGTTTCCGGCAAGGGCGTGTCCGCGGCGATACTCACCTCTCTGCTCCAGGGCGCCTTCTTCGCCACCGCCGGCCGCGAATCGCACCTCGCCGAAATCATGTCCCGGGTGAACGGGTATGTGTGCGAGCGCTCCCAGACCCGCAACTACGCCACAGTGTTTTACTGCACGGTCGGTCGCGACGGGGTGATGCGCTGGATCAATGCCGGACACTGCCCGCCCCTGGTGGTCCGCCGGGGCGGCGGCGTGGAGCTGCTGCCTGCCTCCGGCTGCCCGGTCGGCTTGTTCCCCGGCGCCCCCTTCGCCCAGGAAGAGACCCATCTAAAGCCCGGCGACAAGCTGGTGATCTACAGCGACGGCGTCACCGAGGCGGAAAACGCTTCCGGCAAGCAGTTCGGCGACGAAACCCTGGCCGAACTGGTCAAGCGGCACACCGACGTGACCGCCGCCGACCTGCACCAGATCATCATCGGCCAGGTGTCCGCTTTCACCGCCGGCGCCCCCCAAAACGACGACGTGACCCTGGTGGTGCTCGAATACCGGGGGTAACTGAGGGTAGTGTGGTACCGGCTGGTGGACGGGAAATACGTTCCTCTGCCGCCTGGTTCCGACGGACTGCTGCGTTCGCCGGAGCATCAAGA
>JACQDI010000427.1 GCA_016201195.1 Acidobacteriota bacterium
GTTCACACCGCGGGACCACCAAGACAACGCGGGCCACGCGGAGCGGGAGGCGGCGCGGCTGGCCGGTGTCTCGTTCGCCGAGCTACAGCGCGAGTCAGAAAGGGAATGGACGCAGTTCTGGGCGCGCTCGGCCGTGGAGTTCGAAGACAAGGAGCTCGAGCGGATCTGGTATCACAACCAGTATTTCCTGGCCTGCTGCTTGCGGGAGGGCAAGGTTGCCCCGGGGCTGTTTGGCAACTGGACGAGCGGGAAGATCGGAACCGCCTGGCACGGGGACTATCATCTGAACTACAACACGCAGCAGGTCTATTGGGGGGTGTTTTCCAGCAACCACGTGGAGCAGCACCTGCCCTACGTGGAGCTTTGCGAGAACCTGCTGCCGATGGCGGAGGCCTACGCGCGAGAGAAGTTCGGCCTGCCCGGGGCGTTCTTCCCGCACTCGGCCTACCCGGTCCCGAGCCGCGTCGTGCCCTACCCGGCGCCGCCCTGGGGATACGAGATCTGCGAGACGCCGTGGACGGTGCAGAGCCTTTGGTGGCATTATCAGTATACGCTGGACGAGGCGTTCCTGCGGCGGGTCTATCCGCTGCTGCGCGCGGCGGCGCGGTTCCTCGCCGCTTACGCGCGCCAGGAGCCGGACGGGAAATACCACATCACGCCCACGGTGTCGCCGGAGAATTGGGGCTGCACGGTCGATTTCCGTCTGAACAAGGACTGCATCGTCGATCTGGCTCTCACCGAGTTTTTGTTCGATGCGGCCGTCGAAGCGTCGAAGATCCTGGGAACCGACGAGCCGGAGCGGGCGAAATGGGCCGAGGTGCGCGCCAACCTGATTTCGTATCCGACAGCGGCGGGGCCTTACGGCGAGGTCTGGGTGGACGTGGCGGGCGGGCCGGTGGAGTGGGTGTATAACATCCCGGCGACGCTGGCGCCGGTGTTTCCCGGCGAACAGGTGGGGATGGGCAGGCGCGAGGAGCTGCTGGAGATCGCACGGCGCACGGCGCGGGTGATTCGCCTGGAAGGAGGCAACGACCTGGTCTATCAGCCGCTGATCCGCGCCCGGCTGGGCCTGCTCGATCTGGAGTGGTTCAAGAACGAGGTGCGGTACTGCCGGCTGCCGAACGGGGTGGCGGGGGACCGCGTCCGGCAGATCGACGGGCGCTACCGCGATTCGACCGACTATGACTTCATGATGCGCATGGGGGTGTGGATCGAGAACCTCTCGCTGCCGGCGGTGCTGAACGAGTGCCTGCTGCAGAGCTGGACCGGAGTGCTTCGCCTGTTTCCCAACACGCGGGGGCTGGGGGCGGCGCGGTTCCGGCGCCTGCGGACGACCGGGGCGTTTCTGGTGAGCGCGGCCTGGGACGGCAAGAAGATTTCGGCGGTCGAGATTCACAGCGAGAAGGGTGCGCCGGCTCGGGTGGCCGCCCCGTGGGGCCGGTCTGCGATCCGGGTCACGCGGAACGGACGCGCGGTTTCAGCCCGGCGGGAAGGGGAGGTGGTCCGGTTCGCCACCGAGCCGGGCGGCGACTACCGCCTGGAGGCTGTTTCGTAATGTTTTAAGACTGCGTTGCTGCGGGGGCCAGTAGTGGGAATCTCAAATGGCAAGCGTGATCTCGCCGGTGAAGCCGTTGTAGAACAGGGTGCAGTGCTGCAAAAGATCCCTGCCGAGGAGCAGAAGCAGCCCTTGTTCCCTCAAGGCTGCCCCCATTGTGCGAGGAGACTGAAAACGGATCGGGAAGCCGATAACCTCGATTTGGATAGGATAGATATTGCTCGGCGTCTTTGCATGCGAGGCCGAGCACATAACTCCCACGTCAATCGCAGGTAACTGCATTGCTTGGGCTGCTTCATCGTCGATACAAGTGTTGGAAGCGCCGGTATCGATTAGAGCTAATCCGATCGTTGGCTGGGGCACTGGTTTTCCCTGCTCCACCAATGCCGTCGCGAGGGCTTCCTGAATAGTTATGGCAACCTGTACAACTGGCCCGCGCTGCTGGAGCACCATGCGTGGCGGAAGTTGCACAACCTTCCCATCAGGAGTTTGTCCCTGTCCCGCCAGTTGGGTATGAAGGATCGGCACGCAGGATTCCTAGGGTTAGCGCTGGAATGGAAATCTCACGAGGCACCTCGTCCGTGCGTCTAACCAAGAACGGAGACATGCCGAATTCTCGCGCGCCCGCACCGAGCGCCTCCTGAATGGTATCAAACGAACCTAATACTCGGTGTTCCTTGATGACAACAAACTTTCCGGGGTATTGCCGCAACAGTTCGTCCCGGTGCTCGTCGAAGAATTGGCGTTCAGTGTCTAACATTGACCACCTAAGTATACTCTACCATAATCGGCAGTCAACACAGGAAGCTAGAGCCATCTAACTGGTCTATTTTTATACACTTACGAGTTCGTGAATGGTCCAGATATGATTCGCGATTCCCGCTTCCATCGCAGTGTAACCCGGTTCGTTTTGTGAATCCGGCAGAAGTTGTAGAACGCAAATCACAGCGTGTAGGCCGCCTTCAGGTTCTCCCACTTCTTGCTGAAAGCGTTCGTGAGCCGCGTCATTCGGCGCATCCCCCATGCGGATCGAAAGGCTTTGCCGCTCGACATGGCTGGTGCAGATGCGCGTCGGATCGGGGTTGCCAGTGATTGGGACTGGGACCGCATCCACCACCTCACCAGGGAGTACCGCCTGGACGCTTGGTAGTGGGGTCTGACCCCACTACCGGACCCCACTACCGGACGTTTGACTTGGGTTAGCGCGGCGTGGTAACTTTTAGTATTGGCACGGCTCGCCCGGAGCGCACCGGGCATCCACTTTTCCTCGTGAATTTTTATGGATCAAACGCTTAGCGCGCTAGGCGACATACTACTCAAAGCTCTGCCCACGTTTTTCCTGGTGGTGTTCCTGTACGTGTATCTGCGGAAGGTTTTCTTCCATCCGCTGGGGACGGTGCTGGAGGCGCGGCGGGAGGCGACCGAAGGGGCGCGCCAGCGGGCCGAGGAGGCCTTCCAGAAGGCCGAGCAGAAGGCCGCCGAGTACGAAGCGGCGCTGCAGGCGGCGCGGGCCGAGCTGTACCGGGAGCAGGAGGCCGAGTGGCGCAAGGCGCTCGATTCGCGGGCAGCGCGGGTGCAGCAAGCGCGGGTCCAGGCCGGCGAACAACTGCGCCAGGCGCGCGAGGCGATCGCCGCCGATGTGGACGCCGCCAAGAAATCTTTGGCCTCCCAAAGCGACGCCTTGGCGGATCAGATCATCCATATAGTGCTGGAAAAAGGAGCCTCGGCCTGATGAAGATCCTGCGCATCGCCGGGCTGCTGGCGCTGGCTGCCGGGCCGGTTTTGGCGGCCGAAGAAGGCGGCCCCGGCCACGAGCTGCTTTTCCGAGCGATCAACTTTGTGGTTCTCGCGGGGTTCCTGGGCTATCTGCTCAAGAAGTACGCCGGCCCGTTCTTTGCCGCTCGCGGCGAGGCCATCACCAAAGAGATCAGGGAGGCGCGGAAGCTCCTGGAGCAGTCCGACCAGCGGGCGCGGGCGATCGACGAGCGGTTGTTGCGGCTCGACCAGGAAATCGCCCAGTTGCGCGCGGCCGGCCAGGCGGAGATCGCCGCCGAGCACGCCCGCATTGAGCGGGAAACCGAGCAGGCGGTGCGCAAGGTGTTCACCCAGGCGGAGCAGGAAATGGCCGCTGCGGCCAAGACCGCCCGCCTGGAGTTGAAAGCCTACGTCGCGTCGCTGGCCATCAGCCTGGCGGAGCAGAAGATCGCCGGCCGCGTCACACCACAGACCCAGCGCGACCTGGTGGGCGCGTTTGTCCGCGAGTTATAGACTATGGCGGCAGCCCTGGCAAATCGATACGCCCGCGCCCTGGTCGATGTGGCGGTGAAGCCCGGCGCGGCGGAAACGCCGGAGAGGATTGCCGCCGAGCTGGCCGATTTTCTTACCGCCTTCCGGTCCTCCACCGAGCTGCGCAGCGTGCTGCTTTCCCCGGCGGTGGCCCCGGAAAAGAAAAGGTCCGTGCTGGCCGGCCTCGGGGAAAAGCTGGGGCTGGGCCGGACCACTCAAAACTTCTTGCGCGTGGTCACCGACCACCGAAGGCTCGCGCTGCTGGGAGAGATGCTCGCCGCTTTTCAGGCTCTGCTCGACGAGCGGGCGGGCATCGCACGGGCCGAGGTGACGGCGGCGCAGCCGGTGGAACAGGTCCAGCAGGCCGCCCTGGCGGAGAAGTTGAGCGGGGTGACCGGCAAGCGGATTCGCGCGCAATTTGCCGTGGACCCGGCGTTGCTGGGAGGCGCGGTAGCGCGTATCGGCTCCACCATTTACGATGGCTCAGTGCGCGGGCGGCTGCGGGCCATCGGGCGGAGATTGGCGACGGAAGGATCGTAGATCGAGGTTGTTATGGCACAGATCAGCGCGGATGAAATCTCTAAGATCATCCGCGAGCAAATCGAGAACTACGAAGGCGCGGTCGAAGTTTCGGAAGTCGGCTCGGTGATTTCGCTGGGAGACGGCATCGCGCGGCTCCACGGCCTGGAGAAGGTCATGGCCGGGGAGCTGTTGCAGTTCCCGCACGGGGTTTCGGGCATCGCCATGAACCTGGAAGAAGACCAGGTGGGTTCGGTGATTCTGGGTGAATACACCGAGCTACAGGAGGGCGACGAGGTCCGGCGCACCGGCCGCATCATGTCGGTGCCGGTGGGCGACGCGCTGATCGGCCGCGTGGTCAACGCGCTGGGGCAGCCCATCGACGGCAAAGGGCCCCTCTCCACGGACGAATTCAACCCTATCGAGCGGCTGGCCCCCGGCGTGGTCGATCGACGGCCGGTGAAGGAGCCGATGCAGACCGGGCTGAAGGCCGTGGACGCGATGATCCCCATCGGCCGCGGCCAGCGCGAGCTGATCATCGGCGACCGGCAGACCGGCAAGACGGCCATCGCCCTCGACGCCATCATCAACCAGAAGGGCGGCGACATGATCTGCGTCTATGTCGCCATCGGACAGAAGCGATCCACGGTGGCCCAGGTGGTGAAGACGCTCGAGGATTTCGGGGCCATGGACTACACCATCGTGGTGGTGGCTTCGGCCTCAGACCCGGCGCCGATGCAGTACATCGCCCCCTACTCGGGCTGCGCCATGGGCGAGTACTTCCGCGACCGCGGGCGCCACGCGCTGTGTATTTACGACGACCTCTCGAAGCACGCCGCCGCCTACCGCGAGATCTCGCTGCTGCTGCGCCGCCCGCCGGGCCGCGAGGCGTTTCCGGGCGACGTGTTCTACTTGCACAGCCGGCTGCTGGAGCGCGCCGCCAAGCTCAACGACGCCAAGGGCGGCGGCTCGCTCACCGCGCTGCCGTTCATCGAGACCCAGGCCGGCGACGTCTCCGCCTACATTCCAACCAACGTCATTTCCATCACCGACGGTCAGATCTACCTGGAGGCCGACCTCTTTAACAGCAACGTCCGCCCGGCTATCAACGTGGGCATCTCGGTGAGCCGCGTGGGCGGCAACGCGCAGATCAAGGCCATGAAGCAGATCGCGGGCAGCCTGCGCCTGGAGATGGCGCAATACCGCGAGCTGGCCGCCTTCGCCCAGTTCGGATCGGACCTGGACAAAACGTCGCAAGCGCAGTTGAACCGGGGCCGGCGTCTGGTCGAGGTCCTCAAGCAGAATCAATACCAGCCGCTGCCGGTCGAGAAGCAGATCGCCATCATCTTCGCCGGCGCCATGGGCTTCCTGGACGACCTGGAGATCGAGCAGTGCCGCGACTTTGAGGCGGAGTTGTACCGCTACCTGGATAACGTGCGGCCGGACCTGCTGAAGAAGATCGCTACGCAGAGGGAATTCGACAGGAAGGACGAGCTGCGCAACGAGCTGAAAGCGGCGATCGCCGACTTCAAGCAGCGGTTCCTGGCCGAGCGACAGCGGTTGGCGGCGGACTAAACCGATGCCCAGCTTGATCGACATCCGGCGGCGCATCCGGTCGGTGCGCAGCACGCAGCAGATCACCAAGGCCATGAAGATGGTTTCGGCGGCCAAGCTGCGGCGCGCCCAGGAGCGCGTGCTGGCGGCGCGACCCTACGCCGGGCTGATCCGCGAGATGCTCGGCAGCGTAACCTCCAGATTGCCCGCGGGCCCAGAGGGCGCCCCAGGAGCGGCGCACCCGCTGCTCGAGCGGCGTCCGGAAAACCGCATCCTGCTGCTGCTGCTGAGCGGCGACAAGGGCCTGTGCGGCGCCTTCAACACCAACCTGATGAAGGCTTCGCAGGCGTTCTTGCAGAAGCACGCTTCGGCTCGCGTCGAGCTGGAGCTGATCGGGCGCAAGGGCCGCGATTATTATCGCCGGCGCCAGGTCCCGATTTCGGGCGAGCACATCAGCGTGTTCGCCAAGGTGGAGTACGCGGTGGCCAAAGAGATCGCCCAGAAGGCCATCGTCCGCTTTTCGTCGGGCGAGGTGGACGCGGTTTACCTGCTCTACAACGAATTCAAGTCGGTGATCGCGCAGAAGCTGGTGGTGGACCGGATCCTGCCGCTGGAGGCTCCGGCCGCTTCCTCGTCCGGCGGGGAGTACCTGTTTGAGGAGCCGCCGGCGAAGATCCTGGCCGGCCTGCTGCCCCGCTACGTGGAGGTGCAGGTGTACCGGGCGATGGTGGAAAGCGCCGCCGCCGAGCACGCCGCGAGAATGACGGCCATGGACGCGGCCACCTCCAATGCCACGGAGATGATCGACAAGCTCACACTCTACATGAACCGGGTGCGGCAGGCGAGCATCACCAAGGAGATCATCGAAGTGGTGAGCGGGGCGGCGGCCGCGGGATAAGAGGATTGTCATGCCAGCCACAAACATCGGTAAAGTAATCCAGGTCGCCGGCCCGGCCGTCGACGTGCAGTTTTCCGAGGGTCATCTGCCCCTCATTTACAACGCGATTCGCATCACCAGCGACGGGTTCAAGGTGCCGCAGCCGATCGACATCCTGGTTGAGGTGCAGCAGCACCTGGGAGAAGGGCGCGTGCGCACCATCGCCTTGCAGCCGACCGAGGGCCTGGTGCGCGGCATGAAGGCCGAGGACCTCCGCGGGCCGATCACGGTCCCGGTGGGCAAGCAGACCCTGGGACGCGTGCTCAACGTGGTCGGCCAGCCGGTGGATGGGATGGGTCCGGTCAATACTGAAAAGCGCTACCCGATCCATCGCCTTGCGCCGTCGTTTGAAGAGCAGTCGACCGAGCTGCAGATGTTCGAGACGGGCGTCAAGGTGATCGACCTGCTCGAGCCCTATCTGCGCGGCGGCAAGATCGGCCTATTCGGTGGCGCGGGCGTGGGCAAGACCGTGATCATCATGGAGCTGATCAACAACATCGCCCTCAAACACGGCGGCGTGTCGGTGTTCGCCGGCGTGGGCGAGCGAACGCGCGAGGGCAACGACCTGTGGCTGGAGATGCAGGAGAGCAAGGTGCTCGACCCGCACGACTGGCAGAAGTCGAAAGTGGCGCTGATCTACGGCCAGATGACCGAGCCGCCCGGCGCCCGGCTGCGCGTCGGTCTCACCGGCCTGACCGTCGCCGAATACTTCCGGGACGAAGAACGACAGGACGTGCTGCTATTCATTGATAATATCTTTCGCTTCACGCAGGCCGGCTCGGAGGTATCGGCGCTGCTGGGCCGCATGCCCTCGGCGGTGGGCTACCA
>JACQDI010000428.1 GCA_016201195.1 Acidobacteriota bacterium
GAAACTGGAGCTGCACCAGCGCACCAACCGCGAGGTGTTCATCGACATCCAGGAGGTCCACAAGCCGGAGCTGGATGCGCAACTGGTCAGTGAAAGCGTGGCGCTGCAACTGGAGAAGCGGGTGGCGTTCCGTCGAGCCATGCGCAAGGCGGTGGATTCGGCGCTGCGGTTCGGCTGCCTGGGCATCAAGATCCGCGTGGCCGGCCGCTTGAACGGCGCCGAAATTGCGCGCAGCGAGTGGTATCTGCAAGGCCGCCTGCCTCTGCACACGCTGCGGGCGGACATCGACTACGGCGCCTCCGAGGCCCACACCACCTACGGCGTAATTGGGGTCAAGACGTGGGTGTACCGGGGCGAAATTATTGAAGGCAAGGGGCGGCGCGGCGCGCTGGGGTCGCTGAGTCCCGAGCCGCTGCCAGCGCGGCGGCGCGAGCCGCGGCCCGAGAGCGCCCCGGCCCGGCCCAAGCTCGTCGTGGAACGGCCCCGGCAGGTGCCGGCCCCGCCGGCGGCCGAGGTTGTCGCCGTCCAGGAACCGGAGACGGCAGGGCCCCGGCCGCTGACGCCGCCGCTCGCCCCCAAGACGGAGACGCCGGCCGCCGAGGCGACGCCCGAGAAGGAGTCCAACCATGTTGATGCCCAAGAAAGTTAAGTACCGCAAGCAGCAGCGTGGGCGGCGGTGCGGCAAGGCCTGGCGCGGGGGCGACCTCTCCTTCGGGGACTTCGGTTTGAAGGCCATGGAAGCGGCCTGGATCACCGACCGCCAGATCGAAGCGGCCCGCGTGGCCATGACCCGCTTCATCAAGCGCGGTGGCAAGGTTTGGATCCGGCTGTTCCCCGACAAGCCCATCACCAAGAAACCGGCGGAAACCCGCATGGGCAAGGGCAAGGGCGCGCCGGAGCAGTGGGTGGCCGTGGTCAGGCCGGGCAAGGTGCTGTTCGAGATGGAAGGGGTCAGCGAGGCCACGGCGCGGCAGGCCATGTCGCTCGCCGCGCACAAGCTGCCCATCCCCACCAAGTTTGTGGCGCGCCGCCTGGAGCAGTACGCGGAGGGAGCCCGATGAGAGCCGATAAGATCCGGGATTTGGATGACCGCGAGCTCAACCACCAGGTGGCCGAAGTAGAGGACAAGCTGTTCCGGCTGCGCTTCCAGATGGCCATGGGGCAGACCGACGGGCTGAAAAAGTACCGCGAATTGAAGAAGGACCGCGCCCGCATGAACACGGTGAAGCGGCAACGGGAGCTGGCGTAATGGCCGAACAAGCGACCAGGAAGAGACAGGAGAAGGTGGGACAGGTGGTGTCCACCAAGATGGCCAAGACCGTGGTGGTCGAGGTCAGCCGGCGGGTCCCGCATCCGCTGTATCGCCGGATCGTGACCAAGCGGGCGAAGTTCTACGCCCACGATGAGAAAGGGCTGGCCAAGCTCGGCGACCGCGTGCGGATCGTCGAGACGCGGCCCCTGAGCAAATTGAAGCGGTGGCGGCTGGCCGAGGTCATCTGGCGGGCGCACCAGGTGAAAGTGGAGCCGAGCGAGATCTAGGGTAACCATATGATTGGGATGCGAACAAGGCTGGAGGTGGCCGATAACTCCGGCGCGCGAAAACTGGCCTGTATCCTGCCGCGGGGCGGCGATATCGGGTTGGGGGCGGGTCTGGGCGACGTGGTCACGGCCAGCGTCAAAGAAGCGGCCCCGGATTCCAACATCAAAAAGGGCAGCGTGGTGCGGGCGGTGATCGTGCGCACGCGCAAGGAGACGCGGCGCAAGGACGGCACCTACATCCGCTTCGACTCCAACGCCGCCGTGCTGATCGACGAGGTGGGCGAGCCGGTCGGCACGCGCGTGTTCGGGCCGGTGGCTCGTGAGCTGCGCGACAAGAAGTTCATGAAGATCGTATCCCTGGCGCCGGAGGTGCTCTAGTGGGAGCCATCGAGATCAAGAAGAACGACACGGTGAAGGTGATCTCCGGCCGCGACCGGGGCAAGCAGGGGCGCGTGCTGAGCGTGCTGCCCGATAAGGGGCGCATTCTGGTCGAGCACGTGATGATGAGCAAGAAGCATACCCGGCGCAACCCGGCCAAGCAGATCAAGGGGGGCATCGCCGAGCGCGAGTCGCCTATCGCCATCTCCAACGTGCTGATCGTGTGCGCGCAGTGCGGGCCGGTGCGGATCGCCCACCACATCTCCCCGGAGGGCCGCAAGACCCGGGTCTGCCGGAAATGCGGCAACCCGCTGGACAGGAAATAACATGGCAGCGAGACTGAAGGCACTTTACTTGAAGCAGGTGGCGCCGGCGCTCCGGCAGCAGTTCGGCTATTCCAGCCCCATGGCCAGTCCCCGCCTGGCCAAGATCACCGTCAACATCGGCCTGGGCGAGGCCACGCAGAACGCCCGGCTGATGGACGGCGCGGTGCAGGAGCTGGCCCAGATCACCGGCCAGCGCCCGGTGGTGAACAAGGCCAAGAAATCGATTTCCGCGTTCAAGCTGCGCCAGGGCATGCCCATCGGCTGCTCGGTGACCCTGCGCGGCCAGCGGATGTTCGAGTTCTTCGACCGGCTGGTGAACGTGGCCCTGCCCCGCGTGCGCGACTTCCGCGGCATTTCGGCCAAGAGCTTCGACGGACGCGGCAACTACACGCTGGGTTTGCGGGACCAGTTGATCTTCCCGGAGATCGACTACGCCAAGGTGGACAAGACCAAGGGCATG
Organism: Acidobacteriota bacterium; assembly: GCA_016201195.1. GTDB lineage: Bacteria > Acidobacteriota > Terriglobia > Bryobacterales > JACQDG01 > JACQDI01. The sequence goes on from JACQDI010000428.1 coordinate 2,704, forward strand.
AACGTCACTATCGCCACCACGGCCCGCACCGACGCCGAGGGCTTAGCCCTGCTGAAAGGCATGGGAATGCCCTTCAAGCAGTAGACAGTAGGCAGTAGGCAGCGAAGGAGACAAATGGCAACGACGGCCAAGAAAGCCAAGGAGTTGAAGAAGCCGAAGTTCAAGATCCGGCTGCGTAACCGTTGCCGGGTGTGCGGGCGGCCGCGCGGCTTCCTGCGCAAGTTTCGCCTGTGCCGGCTCTGCTTCCGGAAACTGGCTCTGGAAGGGGAGATTCCGGGGGTGATGAAAAGCAGTTGGTAGCTGTTAGCGGAAAGCTGACTGCTGAGAGCTTTTTATGAACATGACTGATCCCATCGCCGACATGCTGACTCGGGTGCGGAACGCCCTGGCCGCCCGCCATCCCAAGGTGGACGTCCCGGCTTCCAAGCTCAAGGCGGAGATTGCCCGCATCCTGAAAGAGGAAGGCTACATCGTCAACTTCAAGGTGGCCGAAGAAGAAGGCAAGCGGACGATCAAGATTTATCTCAAGTACAGCAACGATAACCAGCCGGTGATCTCCAAGATCGAGCGGGTGAGCCGGCCGGGACGGCGCGTGTACGTGGGGCAGAAAGAGATCCCGCGGGTGCTGGGCGGGATGGGCATCAACATTCTCACCACCCCGCGCGGCGTGATGACGGGGCGTAACGCCCACCGCGAGCGCCTCGGTGGCGAGATTCTGTGCGAGGTGTGGTAGGTATGTCACGAGTCGGGAACAAGCCAATCGCGCTCCCCTCGGGGGTCAAGGTCAAGATCGGCGCGGGAGCGTTGGACGTGGAAGGCCCCAAGGGGAAGCTGCACGCCCCGATCCCGCCGGGGATCCGCTTCGAGCAGAAGGATGCCAGCCTGCTGGCGCTGCGGGAGCGCGACGAGGACGCTGCGTTGCACGGCTTGGCGCGCAGCCTGGTGCAGAACGCGGTCACCGGGGTCAGCCAGGGTTTCAGCAAGGAGTTGGATATTGTCGGCATCGGCTACCGTGCCAGTGCGCAGGGCCGCGTAGCCACCTTTGTGCTGGGTTTTTCGCACCCCATCGAAGTGTGGATGCCGGACGGCATTGACATCAAGATCGACAAGCAGACGCACATCATCGTTTCGGGCGCCGACCGCGGCCTGGTGGGGCAAACCGCCGCCAACATCCGGGCCCTGCGGCCCCCGGACCCTTACAAGAACAAGGGCATCCGGTACATGGGCGAGATATTGAAGAAGAAGGTCGGCAAGACGGGAGCCAAGTAGGATGATTCGCCAGATTTCCAGAAACGACTTGCGGAAGCGGATCCACCTGCGGATCCGCCGGAAGCTGCGCGGCGCCCCCGAGCGGCCGCGGTTGAACGTGTACCGGTCTTTGAAGCACATTTGCGCCCAGGTGATCGACGATCACGCCGGCCGGACGCTGGCCTCGGCCAGCTCGGCGGAAAAGGACACCAAAGTGAAGTCGGGCGGCAACGTGGCCGGGGCGAAGGAGATCGGCAAGCTGATCGCCGGGCGGGCCCGCCAGGCTGGCGTCACCAAGGTCGTGTTCGACCGCGGCGGCTATCTCTACCACGGGCGAGTCAAGGCCCTGGCCGAGGCGGCGCGGGAGGCCGGATTAGAATTCTGAGGCTCGTGGCCTCAGGCAGATGGAATGGAGCGATATGCCGGTAACTGAAACCAAGAGGATCGATCCCGCCACCCTGAACCTGAAGGATCAGGTGGTGTCGATCAACCGGGTCACCAAGGTCGTCAAGGGCGGCAAGAACCTCAGCTTTTCGGCGCTGGTGGTGGTGGGCGATCCGGACCAGAGAATCGTCGGCTACGGCAGCGGAAAGGCCAAGGAGGTGCCCTCGGCGATCCGCAAGGGCATCGAGGCGGCGAAGAAGAACCTGATCAAGGTGCATTCGCTGGCGACCACCATTCCCCACCGCGTGCTGGGACGCTATGGAAGCGGCATGGTGCTGCTCAAGCCGGCGCGCGAGGGCACCGGCATCATCGCCGGCGGGCCGGTGCGGGCGGTGATCCAGGCGGCGGGGATCCCCAATGTCCTCACCAAGTCCATCGGCACCACCAATCCGCACAACGTGGTCAAGGCCACCTTCGACGCGCTGAAGCAGTTGCGGGAAAAGCAGGCGGTGGCGGACATGCGCGGTCTGGAAGTGGATAAACTTTAGTATGTCGAACGCCAAGGTAAAGATCCGACTGAAGCGCAGCCCCATCTGCTGCCCGGAGAAGCAGAAGCGGGTGGTCAAGGGGCTGGGCTTTCGCAAGCTGAACCAGGTGGTGGAGCGGCCCGACACGCCTTCCATCCGGGGGATGATCAATAAGATCCCGCACCTGGTGGAGGTCGTTCCATGAACCTGAGTTCGCTGCATCCTCCCAAGGGGCAGAAGCACCCGCGCAAGCGGATCGGGCGGGGCATGGGCTCGGGGCACGGCAAGACGGCCACGCGGGGCAGCAAGGGCCAGCGCGCGGGCACCGGCTTTTCCCAGAAGCGCGGCTTCGAGGGCGGCCAGATGCCGCTGCACCGGCGCATGCCCAAGCGTGGCTTCACCAACATCTTCAAGAAGCAGTTTGCCCTGATCAACCTGAAGCGGCTCGAAAAGCTCGAAGGCGACACGTTCAACCCCGAGCGGCTGGTGGAGCTGGGGGCCATCCGGCAGGCGCCGTATGGGGTCAAGGTGCTGGGCGAGGGGACGCTGTCGCGTCCCATCTCCGTCGCCGCGCACCGGTTTTCCAAGAGCGCGGCCGAAAAGATCGCGGCCGCGGGCGGCAAGGTTGAGGTTTTGACGCCATGAAGCTGCTTGAAACCATCCTCAACGTGTTCCGGATTCCGGACCTGCGCAGGCGGCTCCTGTTCACCGTGGGGTTGCTCGCCGTGTACCGGGTCGGGGCGCACATTCCCACGCCGGGCGTCGACCCGGCGGCGCTCGAACGCTTCTTCGAGCGCAACGCCGGGACGTTCTTCGGGTTCATGGACCTGTTCTCCGGCGGCCAGTTCCGGAAGCTGACCATCTTCGCCCTGGGGATCATGCCCTACATTACCGCCTCCATCATCCTCCAGTTGCTGACGGTGGTGATCCCGACGCTCGAGAAACTGCAAAAGGAAGGCGAGCTGGGCCGGCGCAAGATCACCCAATGGACCCGCTACCTGACCGTGGGGCTGAGCGCCGTGCAGTCCTTCGGCATCGCCCTGACGCTGATGAAGAGCCCGGGAAACTTCGTGCTCGATCCGGGCTGGCGATTCATCATCATGACCATGATCACGCTGACCACCGGCACGGCGTTCATCATGTGGCTGGGCGAGCAGATCACGGAGCGGGGCATCGGCAACGGGATGTCGTTAATCATCTTTGCCGGGATCGTCATCAACCTGCCCAACGCCATCTTCAACCTGTGGCAGAATGTCGCCATTACCAAGCAGTGGAGTGTGCTGACGCTGCTCTTCCTCCTTGTGCTGATGGTCGTGGTGGTGGCGTTCGTGGTGCTGGTGGAGCGGGGCGAGCGCCGCATCCCGGTGCAGTACGCCAAGCGCGTGGTGGGGCGCCGCATGATGGGCGGCCAGTCCACCCACCTGCCGATGAAGGTGAACGCCGGCGGCGTGATCCCGGTGATCTTCGCCAGCTCGCTGCTGACCTTCCCGCAGACCCTGGGGGCGGTGGAGTTCGTGCGCAACAACAAGTACCTGAATGGGCTGCTCAGTGCGATCCGGTACGACGAGCCGCTCTACGTGCTGCTGTACATCACCGGCATCGTGCTGTTCGCGTTCTTTTACGTGTCGATCATCTTCAACCCGACTGAGGTGGCCGACAACATGCGCAAGTATGGCGGCTTCATTCCCGGCATCCGGCCGGGCAAGCGCACCGCCGAGCACATGAACGAGATTTTGACCAAGATCACCCTGGTCGGCGGCCTGTACCTGGCGCTGCTCTCGGTGATCCCCGACTTCATGATCGGGGGTATCCGGTTGCACCACCTGCCGCTGGTGGGCAACTTCTTCGACCGGACCATATCCCGCCAGATCCTGGAAGGTCTCAACGTGAACTTCTATTTCGGAGGGACCTCGCTGCTGATCGTGGTAGGCGTGGCCATGGACACGGTCAACCAGATCGAGGCGCAGTTGATCATGCGGCATTACGACGGATTTACGCCCAAGTCGGGCCGGATTCGCGGGCGAAGGAGCACGTTCTGACCCGTGAGCGTTGAAACTGGGGTGCAAAAGCCGGTGGGGGCGATCGTGCTGTTCGGTCCTCCCGGAGCCGGGAAGGGGACGCAGGCCCGGGTCGTCGTGCAGCGGTTCGGCATCCCGCAGGTCTCGACCGGCGATATGATCCGCGCCCAGGTCAAGGCCGGCACGGCGGCGACGGCGGCGGCGGCGATCATGCAGCGCGGCGAGTTGGTCCCCGACGAGTGGGTGAATCAACTGGTGGAAGAGCGGTTGAAACAGCCGGACTGCCGCCGGGGATTCGTGCTCGACGGCTATCCGCGCACCGCCCGGCAGGCGCAGGCGCTGCAGGGCATGCTCGAAGGCAACGGGTTGCCGATCCGGACCTTCGATATCCGGATCGGGCACCACGAGTTGATCCCGCGGCTGACCGGACGGCAGTGCTGCCCGCGGTGCGGCGCGATCTACAACGTGCACGGGAATCCGCCGAAACGGCCGAACCTGTGCGACCGGGACCAGACGCCGCTCGAGACGCGGGCCGACGATCGCGAGGAAGTGATCCGGGAGCGGCTGCTCGCTTACGAGCGCCAGACCCGCCCGGTGATCGAGTTTTTTCGCCAGCAGGGGCAGCCCGTCTATGAGCTCGACGGGACGCTGCCGGCAAGCGAGATTTCGGGCCAGCTCTGCAGGATTCTGAGTGCGGCATGATTGTGCGAAAGACGCCTACGGAACTGGAGAAGATGCGCCGCAGCGGTCTGCTGGTGTGGCAGATCCTGGAGGACCTGAAGAAGATTGTGCAGCCTGGGGCGACGACCTATGATCTGGAGCGGGCGGCCGAGAGGATGATCGCCGATGCCGGCGCGCGAGCGGCCTTCAAGGGCTATTATGTGCCGGCGGCGGGAAAGCATTACAACTTCGTCCTGTGCACCTCGGTGAACAGCGAGATCATTCACGGGCTGCCTTCGACCAAGCGCGTGCTGCGGGAAGGGGACATCGTATCTATCGATACCGGTGTTTGCCTGGACGGCTACTTCGGCGATTCGGCGACCACGGTGCCGGTGGGCCGCATCAGCGACGCGACCCAGCGGCTGCTGCGGGTGACCCAGGAAGCGCTGGATCTGGCCGTGGACAAGGCCCGGGCTGGCAACCGGTTGTTCGACATCTCGGGCGCCGTGCAGCAGCACGTCGAGTCGCACGGCTATTCCGTGGTGCGGGAATTCGTGGGACACGGGATTGGGACCAAGCTGCACGAAGATCCCCAGATCCCCAACTACGTGGATCCCAAAAGCGGGAACCCGCGGCTGAAGGAGGGCATGGTACTGGCCATCGAGCCGATGGTCTGCGCCGGCAAGCCCGAGACCCAAGTGCTCGCCGACCGCTGGACGGCGGTGACCAAGGACGGCAGCAACTCGGCCCATTTCGAGCACTGTGTCGCGTTGACCTCGAACGGGCCGTGGATTTTGACCAAGCCGTGACGCGGCGTGGCAAGGTGATCGAGCAGTTGCCGCGCGCCATGGTGCGGGTGGAGCTGGAGGATTTGAGCCGGGTGCTGGCGCACGTCACCGCCCGTCGGAACAAGGATTTTTTGCGGCTCCTGCCCGGTGATGCTGTGGAAGTGGAGCTTTCGCCGCTGGATCCGGGGCGGGGCCGGGTGATACGGAAGACAACATGAAAGTACGCGCATCGGTAAAGAAGATTTGCAACAAGTGCAAGGTAATCCGGCGGCGCGGCGTGGTGCGGGTGATCTGCGTGAACACCAAGCACAAGCAGCGCCAGGGTTAGGAGGTTCAGTATGGCACGCATCGCAGGCGTCGACCTGCCCCCGCAGAAGCGGGCGGAAATCGGGTTGACCTACATTTATGGCATCGGACGGGCACGGGCCAATTCCCTGCTCGCGCGCGCCGGCGTCAGCCCGGACAAGAAGGTTCGGGACTTGAGCGAGGACGAGGTGAACAAGATCCGCCACATCCTGGAGGAAGAGGGCCAGGTGGAGGGAGATCTGCGCAAAGAGGTTTCGATGAGCATCCGGCGGCTGATCGAGATCGGCTCCTACCGGGGCTTGCGGCACCGCCGCAACTTGCCCGTGCGGGGCCAGCGCACCCACACCAACGCCCGCACGCGAAAAGGTCCGCGGCGCGGCACCATCGCCAATAAGAAGAAGGGGACGTCGAAAACGTAGATGCAGCAGTAGACAGTAGGCGGTAGGCAGCAAACGGCGGAGGTTATGGCTAAGGCACCGACGAAGGCGACCAAGAAGAAGACGTTCAAGAAGAAGGAAAAGAAGGTTGTGCACTCGGGCACCGTGTACATCCAGGCGACGTTCAACAACACGCTGGTGACGGTGGCCGACGCGCAGGGAAACGTGGTGTCGTGGTCGAGCGCCGGAGCCCTGGGGTTCCGGGGTTCCCGCAAGGGCACGCCGTTCGCCGCGCAGCAGGCGGCGATGGCGGCGGCCAACGCCGCCAAGGACCACGGCATGCGGAGCGTGGAAGTCCGCGTGAAGGGGCCCGGGTCGGGCCGCGAGTCGGCGATTCGCGCCCTGGCCACGGCGGGGCTCGAAGTGCGGATCATCAAGGACGTGACGCCCATCCCGCACAACGGCTGCCGGCCCCCCAAGAAGCGACGGGTGTGATGGAAAGGATACAGCATGGCTAGATATCGCGGTCCCGTATGCCGGTTGTGCCGGCGCGAGGGAATGAAACTGTTCTTGAAGGGCGAGCGCTGTTACGGCGACAAGTGCGCCATTGAGAAGCGCAACTTCGCGCCCGGACAACACGGTAAGAGCAAGCGGCCCAAGAAGCTGATCGGCTACGGCCTGCAATTGCGCGAAAAACAGAAGGCGCGGCGGATCTACGGCCTCCTGGAGCAGCAGTTCCGCAACACCTTCGAGAAGGCTGCGCAGATGAAAGGCGTCACCGGCGACAACCTGCTCTCGCTGCTCGAGCGGCGCCTGGACAGCGTCATCTACCGCATGGGCCTGGCCACCAGCCGCGCCCAGGCGCGGCAGCTCGTGCGCCACGGACACATCCAGGTGAACGGCAAGAAGACCAACATTCCTTCGTACACGGTCAAGCCCGCGGATACGGTGGAGGTTCGCGAATCCAGCCGCAACAACCCGGTGGTGCTGGCAGCCAGGGAAGCGACCGCTCACATGACCAAGCCCAACTGGATCGACGTGGACCTGGAGAGCCTCAAGGGAACCGCCACCGGCATGCCCCGGCGCGACGAGCTGGTGCAAATCCCGATGAACGAGCAGCTCATCGTCGAGCTGTACAGCAAATAGAAGTCAGGAGAAGGAGTCAGGAGACAGAATTATGTGGAAAGGTTTTCAGAAACCAAAACGGTTGGCGGCGAACACCGACACGCTGACCGACAAGTACGGTCTGTTCTGGGCGCAGCCCTTTGAGCGCGGCTTCGGCACCACCATCGGCAATGCGTTGCGGCGGGTGCTGCTGAGCTCCATTGAGGGCCCGGCCATCAGCGCCGTGAAGATCGAGGGCGTGCTGCACGAGTTCAGCTCCATTCCCGGAGTGGTCGAGGACGCCACCGACATCATTCTCAATCTGAAGCAGATCCCGTTCAAGGTGAGCGGCGAGGGCAACAAGACCGTGCGCCTTTTTTCGGAGCGTCCAGGCGTGGTGCTGAGCGGCCAGATCCAGGCTGATGGCGACGTGGAGATCCTGGACAAGAACCTCTACGTGGCCACCGTCAGCGAGGGTGGGAAGCTGGACGTCGAGATGCGCGTCAAGCAGGGGCGCGGCTACGTGAGCGCCGACAAGAACTTCGACGAGGACCTCGCCCTGGGCTACATCCCCATCGACTCGGTTCACTCCCCGGTGCGCAAGGTCAACTACCAGGTGGACTCGGCGCGTCTCGGCCAGGTGACCGACTACGACAAGCTGACCCTC
>JACQDI010000429.1 GCA_016201195.1 Acidobacteriota bacterium
AGAGCGGTTCTATCGTTGCGAGTATTATAAAGATGCATCGGAGTACGCGGACTGCCTGAAGGCTCAGACGGCCGCCACCGGTGGAGACCACGACGAGCGCGTGCGGCTGGTCTCCCGGCTGGCCCGCCGCGCCTCGGGCCGGGTGCTGGATGTCGGGTGCGCGGCCGGAGGCCTGCTGGCGGCCTTCCGACGCGCCGGCTGGCAGTGCTGCGGCGTCGAGCCCGCGCAGGATCTGGCCGCTCACGCCCGCCAGGCCGTCGGTTGCGCGATCCACCAGGGCGCCCTGGAAACCGTGGCCCTGCCCGAGGAGTCTTTTGACGCAGTGACGGCCTTGCACGTGCTCGAACACACCTCCGATCCGCTGAGCTTCCTGGAACGCTGCCGCCGGCTGCTGAAGAAGGACGGTGTGCTGCTGGTGGAGGTGCCCGACTTCGGTTCCCGCGCCGCCCGCCGGCAGCGCGAAGCCTGGCGGCCGCTCTATCCTGACACCCACCTGTATCATTTCACGCGCCAGACCCTGTCCCGGATGTTGCGCCAGGCGGGGTTCACGACGGTGCGATTCCGCAGCTACGGCGGTCTTGGCGCCTTGGCCCCGGCCCCCGGCGACGCCGCCGGCCCAATCGCGGCCCCCCCCGCTTCGGACCGTCTCAAGCAAAGGATCTTCCAGGCCCGGCTGGCCCTATATCGCGTGCCCCATCTCAAACACGCCGTGCGCTACCTTTACTGGCACGTACTGCGCATGAACGACTGTATGGCCATCTGCGCCCTCCGGACCCGGTGACGATGGACTACGCCCCCGCTCTCGATGGTAGAATGATGCAATTGGCCTGATCATGCGGATCCTTGGCCTTTCCGCCTATTATCACGACTCGGCAGCCTGCCTGGTCGAGGAGGGCTGCATTGTCGCCGCCGCCCAGGAGGAGCGCTTCAGCCGCAAGAAGCATGACCACCGGTTTCCAGCGCATGCCCTCGAGTTCTGCCTGCGCCACGCCGGCATCAGGGCCTCCGACGTGGACTTGGTTGTCTTCTATGACAAGCCATTGCAGAAGTTCGAGCGCCTGCTGGAGACCTACCTGGACTACGCCCCGGCCGGCCTCCGCTCCTTCCTCCAGGCCATGCCCCTGTGGCTGCGCGAAAAGCTGTGGATGCGCGAGGAAATTGCGAAACAGTGCGGCTACCACGGAAAGGTCCTGTTCACCGAGCACCACGAGTCCCACGCCGCAAGCGCCTTCTTCCCCTCGCCCTTCGAGTCGGCCGCCATCCTCACTATCGACGGCGTCGGCGAGTGGGCCACCTCGAGCTTCGGCTACGGGCGCGGCAACGAGGTTCATCTGCTGGCCGAAACCCACTTCCCCCACTCGCTCGGCCTGCTCTACTCCGCCTTCACCTACTACACCGGGTTCAAGGTCAATTCCGGCGAATACAAGGTCATGGGCCTGGCCCCCTACGGCCAGCCCCGCTACACGCAGAAGATCCTGAACGAACTGGTCGACGTGCGCGAGGACGGCTCGCTGCGCCTCAACATGCGCTATTTCAACTACTGTCAGGGCCTGACCATGACCAACGAGGCGTTCGACCGTCTGTTCGGCGGTCCGCCTCGCGAGGCCGAGTCCAAGCTCACCCAGCGCGAGATGGACCTCGCCCGGTCGCTCCAGGACGTCACCGAGCTGGTCATGATGCGCATGGCCGGCCACGTCCACAAGGTCACCGGCGAGCGAAACCTGTGCCTGGCCGGCGGAGTGGCCCTGAACTGCGTGGGCAACGGCCGTATCCTGCGCGAAGGCCCGTTCGAGCGCCTGTGGATCCAGCCTGCGGCCGGAGACGCCGGCGGGGCCTTGGGCGCCGCGCTCTCCGTATGGTATCAATACTGCAATAATCCCCGCTCCGTCTCCGCCGTCTGCGGCGAGCACTCCGACGGCATGTCCGGCTCCTACCTGGGGCCGGAGTTCTCCAACCAGGAGATCCTCGAGTTCCTGGACGGCGCCGGCGCCCGCTACCAAGAGCTGAGCCCCCGCGGGTTGCCCGACCGGGTGGCCGCCCTGCTCGCCGATGAGAAGGTCGTGGGCTGGTTCCAGGGCCGCATGGAGTTCGGCCCCCGCGCTCTGGGCGCCCGCAGCATCCTGGGGGACCCTCGTTCCACACGCATGCAGTCGGTGATGAACCTCAAGATCAAGTTCCGCGAGAGCTTCCGCCCCTTCGCTCCCTCGGTCATCCGCGAGCGGGTCTCCGACTGGTTCGAGATGGATTGCGACTCGCCTTACATGCTGCTGGTCGCCCCTGTCCGCGAGGACCGCCGCATCCCCATGACCGAGGAGCAGCAGAACCTGTTCGGCATCGACAAGCTCAACGTCCCGCGCTCCACCATCCCCGCCGTCACCCACGTCGATTATTCGGCGCGCGTTCAGACCGTGCGCCGCGAGGAGAGCCCGCTCTACTACGACTTGCTGCGCGCCTTCGAGCGCCTCACCGGCTGCCCGGTGGTGGTGAACACCTCCTTCAACGTGCGCGGCGAGCCGATCGTGTGCGCCCCCGAGCACGCCTACACCTGCTTCATGCGCACCGAGATGGACTACCTGGTCATGGGCGATTTTCTCCTGGACAAGCGCGAGCAGGGCGAGTTCGTCGAGTCCAAGGCCTGGCAGGAGGAGTTCCAGCTTGACTAGGTTGCCGGTATTTGGCCGATGCTCGGACAGTTCAAGCCGTTACGAAAATGCTATTGCTGAATGGCTGAGTTCCGATCTCTCGGCCCGGGTAATGGCTCGCAATCTGATGCATGATCACACCGTGAGCGAAGCCAGACAGCGGGTCTTCGAACAGTTCATTCCCTCGCCATGCACGGGCCGCGAGCTTCGCCGCGCGATTGTGGAATATTTCTACAAGAGGGTTTTCACGTCGCCCACTCCTGACTTCTTGGACCCGAATCTTAACGAGCGAAACTGGGCCCTCGGTATTGATCCTGAGTGCCCGCTCTTTCGACTCCTGGACGTTACTAGCTTCGTCATGCTTTTTCAGTGGGCCCACTATGCGGGACGCAAGCCATTTGACAGCTTCCCGGTAATGGCGTACTTGACGGTCCAGAGTTGGCTGGACGAACAACTCGCGGGAGGGTCAGAGAGCAAGGAGCAATTCGTAAAAGCGTTTCTCGATGCGCTAAATGCCTACCCTGGCGACACCCGGCCGGTTCGGGTGACTACCTGGGACGCGTTCGCCCCATTTCTCGGCCAAGGACCGGACCGATGGTTCGAAGTTTGGGGAGTACCTAAATGGAGCTTTCCCCGGTGGCTAATAGTTTTGAGATACAAAGCCTCGGAGGCGGGGACTTTAGTCAGGCCTACGCAACTGGATATGGGCTGGAATCCCTATTACTTTCCGCCACCGCCCCAGGCTTCAGTCGACGCAGGTGGTTACGCGATGGCCCTTCGATCATCGCCTTACTCAACGAGGCTACTGCCCATGTTCATCCATCGGCAGATTGATCACAGCATGGAGCACTGGACTGCTGCGGACCGCCTATGCGACCGCGTAATCCGCGTGGAGCCGGATCTGGATCTGGCGGCAGCCCGACACGCTCACCGTCAGCTCTTAGCAGAGGAATACGGCTCGGATGTATACGCCTGGATGCCCGAATGCTCGTGAAAAAGCTACCTTTTCGGACCGATTGATTTACAATACTTGTAGATGATGGGACTCGAATCCACTAACGGCGGCTCGACGGCAATGGAGTTGCGGTCCTGGCTCGAAGGGCACGACTGGCAGCCAGGCCGCTTGATTGACTGGATGCAGGGATACGAACTGCCCACTTCCCCGTTTGAGGACCAGCCCTACCTGCTCTTTCTTCAGTCCCTCCCAGGCGGCGCCGAGCGCACCAAACTGGCTCGCGAGCTGGCCAGGAGGGTCGGCAAGGTTCTGGCTGCCCCACCCGACGAGCAGCCACGCGCCGACCGGCCGAACCAGGTTCTTTACAATCTGTTCATGCTTGCCGGAAACCTGTGATGCCCCGACGAGCTCGCCTGGCCCCTTCAGCGGGTGCTGGCCCGAGGGGAATTGACCGGAGACTGGCTGGGCGTCGACCTCCGCGAGTGCTTACGGGCTGCGGTGCAGGCGAATCGGCCAGAGTATCCTTTCGAACCTGCTGAACGCCAGGAACCCGACTGCGACCCGAGCGCCTGGCGGGGTGTGTTCGCACTCCAGCATCGGCGCAAGGTGTTGTTCTCCGTACCTGTGCAGCTTAGAACTTCGGAATTGCCTCGCCGCAAGCCGCACACCGGCATCAACCTGCGGAGACTAGACCGGGAAGAGGATGACTGAATCCTGGTACGAGACGGTCGGTGCGGAGACCAGGCTCACCCAGGGTGACCTTGTTGCCGAATGTCCGCTTATGACCTGGAGAGCCACCTTCCCGGAATTGAAGAAAGAGAAGGAGGTGGAACTTCTCTTGAGTCTCACGGATTTTGCCCAGCAGGACGTGGTGGTCATGACCCAGGCCTGCGATTTGGAGTACCAGAAGGTGGACACTGTGGTGCTTTGCCCGCACTACTCGTTGACACAACATCGCGAGATCTGGCAACAAGAGATGTTGAGTCAGAAGCAGAATCCAACCGCGAAAGCTTGGAAAGGGTACTGTGACGACATCAGGGAAGGCTACATTTGGAACCTTACCATGTTGGACTCCGGACACCTGCTTGACTCGCCAGTCGAGATCCAGATCGTTGATTTTCACGAAGTCTATACGGTCCCACGCGAGTTCCTCGAGTCACTGATTCGGCAGCGCCAGAAACCCCGATTACGGTTGCTGCCTCCCTTTCGCGAGCACCTGTCGCAAGCCTTTGCCCGGTTCTTCATGCGGGTGGGGCTTCCGGTACCGATCCAGGGAACCTGGCAATGAGAACCGCGCGAACCGACCGCACTGACCCTCGCCAGGCCCGCAAATCCGCTCTCTCTGTCGGCCTGGTGCTCCTCTCCCTCGGCGCTTTCAGCTACTGGCGACATCACCTATTGCGCGCCGAAATCCTGGGCAGCTTAGGTGGCTTCCTGCTCCTTCTTGGCCTTTTTGCCCCCCGCTGGGCGATCCCCTTCCACGTCGCCTGGATGAAGTTCGCCGCCGTGCTCGGCTACATCAACAGCCGCATCATCCTCTCCGTCATGTACTATGGAGTGATGACCCCGATCGGCGTTATCATGCGGCTGGGGGGCCGCGATCCGCTCAAACGCCGCCACCGGGCCTCGGACTCCTGCTGGATCCCCCGCGCCAAGACCAGGCAGGATCGCGACCAGTTCGAAAGGTTGTTTTGAGCATGACTGGTCTTTCGCTGATTCACGAATTCTGGCTGTTCCTGCGGCAGAACAAGAAGCTGTGGCTGCTGCCCATCGTGATCGTGCTGTTGTTGCTGGGAGCGCTGCTGATCTTTGCCCAGGGCTCGGCCTTGGCCCCCTTCATCTATACGATTTTCTAGTGTCCAATCCGGCCCACGATCCACGATCCACGTTCCACGATCCTCTCCGGAAATGCGGCAACTGATCCAGAACCGCAAATCCGGCGCGATCGAGCTGATCGAGGCGCCCGCCCCGGTGTGCGGCCCCCGGGCGGTGCTGGTCCAAACCCTCGCTTCGGCCGTCAGCGCGGGCACCGAGCGGCACATGTTGAAGCTGGGCCGCCAGTCGCTGGCGCGCACCGCCTGGGAGCGGCCCGACCTCGTTGCCCGGGTCCTCGGCAAGTTTGAGCGCGAGGGCTTAGCAGCCACCATTCGCGCCATCCGCGACAAGACCGAGCAAACCGTAGCCCTGGGCTACAGCTCCTGCGGGCGCGTGGTGGAAACCGGGACCGAGGTGCACGACCTGCGGCCCGGCGACCTGGTCGCCTGCGCCGGCCAGGATTACGCTTCCCACGCCGAGCTGGTCACGGTTCCGCGCACCTTGGTCGCCCGCGTCCCCGACGGCGTGCCGGTTGACCAGGCCGCCTTCGCCACCCTCGGCGCGATCGCTCTCGAAGGCGTGCGGCTCTCCCGCGTCGAACT
>JACQDI010000442.1 GCA_016201195.1 Acidobacteriota bacterium
CCCCAGCGATGGATGGCGTACAGCCCGGCGGCGACTACCGCCGCCGCCACCACTACCGCGAACCAAAACTCTTGACCCATTTCGCCACCTCCCGAGGAACCCAGGAGCAAACGTGATGCCAAAGATCAAATTGCTATAGTGGATAAACAGGATGAGCCGGATCGCCTTTTTCCTGATGGTGGCGGTGGGGCTGGCCGCCTCCGACGACGTCCTTCAGTTCCGTCGCGAGCGCGAGGCCGAGTTGAAGGCCGACGACGGCTGGCTCACTGTATCCGGGCTCTTCTGGCTCAAGGAAGGCCCCAACCGCTTTGGCTCCGCTCCCTCGAACGACATCGTCCTGCCGCCCGGCGCCCCCTCCGGCGTCCTCGAGTTCCACAGCGGCAAGACGGCCTACCAGGGCCGTGAGCTGCGCGCCGACAAGCCCGGTCCGCCGGACCGCATCACCCTGGGTGATCTCACCCTGTACGTGATTGAGCGCAGCGGCCGCTACGCCATCCGGCTCAAGGACAAGAACAGCAAGTTCCGCCGCGAGTTCACTGGCCTGCGCTGGTTTCCGCCCAAGGGTGCCTATCGCGTGACCGCTCGCTTTGTGCCCTACAGTCCCCCGAAGACGCTTTCCATCCCCACCATCCTCGGCGACGTTGAGAAGCTCCCCAGCCCCGGTTACGCCGTCTTCACTCTCCACGGCCACGAGCTCCGCCTCGACCCGGTCCCCGGCGACAACGGCGGCCTGTTCTTCATCTTCCGCGACCTGACTACGGGCAAAGAAACCTACCCCGCCGGCCGCTTCCTCGACACCGACCCGCCTCGCGACGGCAAACTGGTCCTCGACTTCAACAAGGCCTACAATCCCCCCTGCGCCTTTACCCCCTACGCCACCTGCCCGCTGCCCCCGAAGCAGAACCATCTTCCCGTGCGCATCGAAGCGGGGGAGCTGAACTACCACTACAAATAGGTTGTGCAGTGTGGGCCCAGCCTGCTCGCGCGCCACAATTTCGTCGTCCAACACCACCAGTAGGGTCATGATCCCTCGCCAGCGGTATAATTCGGACATGAGCCGCATCTCCGTCCGCCCCGGCGTCTGCCACGGCAAACCGTGTATCGCCGGAACCCGCATCATGGTTTCCCAGATCCTCGACCTTCTATCGGTCGGCAAATCGGCCCGAGAAATCGTCACCCAGTATTTCCCTGACATTACGGTCGAGGACATCCAAGCCTGTCTCAGCTTCGCCAAGCAACTGGTTGAGAACGAGGAGATTCATGTAGTCGAAGAAAGTACGCAATGATTCTAGCGGACCACTGCGTGTTCGCCTCGACCGTTCGTCTACTCCAGGACGCAGGTTATTCCGTGACCCGCCTGAAGGAGTTAACCAGCCCGGATGTGCCGGATCGGGAGGTCTTGGAGTTGGCGGCTCGCTGGGACCTGGTCCTCCTGACCAATGACGCGGATTTTGGCAACATTCTGATGTATCCGCCTGCCCAACACGAAGGCATCATCCTGCTGAAGATCAGAGCGGAATTGGAAACCCAGGTTCATAGTGTACTACTTCGGTTGCTGGCTCAGCGGAGCCGCGACGGGCTGCGACACCGGCTGGCGTTAGTTGACCGCGCAAAGTATCGAATCAGGGGTTAGGAGCAGCGTCACCCATTCGGCTGCCGTTTGATTTCAACAAAAATCCCGCGACCCCACCTCCACGGTCGCCACCAGCGGCTGCACGCGCCGCGCCTTCACCGAAATCACTCCGTCCTGGTTCTGGAGAACCCCGTCGATCAGCAGGAACGGCTCATTCACCAGCACCGGGCGCCGGCTCTCGAACAAGTCCGGCGTCACGATCGCGTTGGCGATGCCGGTCTCGTCTTCCAGGCTCAAGAACAGGAACCCTTTCGCCGTCCCGGGCCTCTGCCGGGCGATGACGCAGCCGGCCACCCGCACCGGGCGGCCATTGCGCACGCCCTGTAAATCCACCGCCCGCAACACCCGTAGCCGGTTCAGTTCCGCACGGCGATAGGCCATCGGATGCGGGCCGATCGTCACCTCCGTCCCGCGAAAATCGGCCACCAGGCGCTCCGCAGGGGTCATCTGTTCCAAAGGCGAAGTCGCACCCTCCTCCGGCAGTCCCTCCAGCAGCGGCCCCGCCGGACGCCCCGCGCGCTCCGCCTGCCACAGCGCATCGCGCCGGTCGCCCGCCCCGATCGAGTTCAGCGCCCCGATCTCGGCCAACTTCCGGATCTCATCCTTCCGTAACTCCCGCACCCGCCGTGCTAGCTCGTCGATTCCCGCAAATGCGCCCCGTGCCCGTTCCGCAACAATCGCCCGCCCCACCTGCTCCCGCAACCCCTTCACGTAACACAACCCCAACCTCACGCTCCGCGTCTCCCCGTCCCCGCGTCTCCGTGCCCCCGCGTCTCCGTGCCCCCGCGTCTCCGCGTCCCCGCGTCTCCGTGTCCCCGCGTCTCCGCGTCCCCGCGTCTCTCCCTCTTCCACCACACAACGCCACTCCGACCGCGCCACATCAATCGGCTTCACCCGCAGTCCGTGCCGCTGCGCGTCCTTGATCAACGTCGCCGGATGATAAAACCCCATGGGCTGGTTGTTGAGCAGCGCCGCGAGAAACGCCGCCAGGTAATGGCACTTCAGGTACGCGCTCGCGTAGGCCAGCAGCGCGAAGCTCGCCGCGTGCGACTCGGGAAACCCGTAAAGCGCGAACGCGGTGATCGACTGCACGATGCGATCCTGCGTTTCACCGGTGATCCCATTGCTCTCCATGCCCCGGCGCAGCTTCACCTCGATCTCCCGCATCCGCGCTTCCGAGCGCTTGAAGCCCATCGCCCGCCGCAGCTCCTCGGCCTCCCCGCCGGTGAATCCCGCCGCGATCATCGCCATGCGCAACAACTGTTCCTGGAACAGCGGGACCCCCAGCGTCCGCCGCAGCACCGGCTCGAGCGACGGATGCAGGCATTCGGGCGGCTCCCGTCCCTGCCGCCGCTTCAGGTAGGGATGCACCATCTTGCCCACAATCGGCCCCGGCCGGATGATCGCCACCTGCACCACGATGTCGTAAAACTTCCGCGGCTTCAACCGCGGCAGGCACGACATCTGCGCCCGGCTCTCCACCTGGAACATCCCCACCGTGTCCGCCTTCCCAAGCGCCTCGTACACCGCCGCATCGTCCGCCGGCAGGCGAGCCAAGTCCACCTCTTCCCCGTAGGCCTCGCGGATCCAGTAGAGCGTCTCCTCGATCGCCGCCATCATCCCCAGCCCCAGTAGGTCAACCTTGATAATACCCATATCGGCGCAGTCTTCCTTGTCCCACTGGACGACCACCCGGCCGGGCATCGACGCCGGCTCGAGCGGCACGACCGCGTCCAGCTCGCCCTTCGAGATCACCATCCCACCCGAGTGCTGCCCCAGGTGACGCGGCAGGTCCTGCACCGCCCGGTACAGCTCGAAGAATTTCCGCACCCGGGGATCTCCCAAGTCGAGTCCCGCCTCGTGAAACTTCTTCTCGTCGTTCTCCTGCGGGTCCTTCCACTCCCACCTGCCGACCAGGCCCGACAAACGCCCCAGCGTCTCCTCGTCAAACCCCAGCGCCTTGCCCACCTCGCGCGCCGCCAGGCGTCCCCGGTAGGTGATCACGTTGGCGGTCATGGCCGCCCCCCGCTCTCCATATCTTTGATATATATACCGGATCACCCGCTCCCGCTGCTCCCCGCTCGGCAGATCCAGGTCGATGTCCGGCCACTCACCCCGCTCCTCGGAAAGGAAGCGCTCGAACAGCAGCTCCATGCCCACCGGATCCACCGCCGTGATCCCCAGCGAATAGCAGACCGCGCTGTTGGCCGCCGAGCCGCGTCCCTGCACCAGGATCCC